>QHON01000043.1 GCA_003218815.1 Verrucomicrobiota bacterium | reverse complement strand
GTGTTGATAACCGTGTCCCAGTCTTCCATAGACATGCGCATGCTAAGTCCGTCGCGCGTGACACCGGCGTTGTTGACTAAGATATCGATCTTGCCGAAGTCCTCGAGAATCTGGGTACCGAGTTTTTGAACGGCGGCATGACTGGCAACATCGATGGCGTATGCTCTAGCCGCGTTCGGCTGCGTCCCGTTGATCTGCTTCGCAGTTTTCTTTGCGTTCGCCTCGGTCCGACTTATGCACGCAACACGCGCGCCCTCGCTCGCCAGCCGCAATGTAATCGCGTGTCCAATGCCTCTCCCCGCGCCGGTTACAATCGCAACTTGATTCTCGAATCTCATACCGACCTTCTCACTCTGATCAAAATACAACGAAAGTGGCGAGTCATACTTTCAGCCAGCGAAGATTCCCAGGAACGCAACCTCGATCGCGAGCGCTTCCTGGATATTGCGACCGAGCTGGTCGCGCAATTCTTCCAACCGCTGGAGCTTTCGCAGGATCTCCGTCGTAGGAAAACGCTTGGCGAGCGCGCCGGTTTCTTTTCGCGCGTTCGGTAATTCCCTGCAATCGACGCCGTTGCCGGATCGAAGAACGTCAGTCCACCAGCTGAACAAGGTTTCAATCAATCCGGCACGCCGTTGCAGATAGAGACTCTCGGTAAGCGCCTTGTAATATTCTTCTCGTTCTTCGAGCCAGACGCCGTCGGTCGAATTCCCGTAGCGCGCTTCCTCGCTCCGCAATGCTTCATCGGTATCGCCTTTAATCTGGTCGCGAATCAGGCGGAGCAGACGCTGAAATGCCTGAGCCAATCGATAGGCGTGTTGAATATTCCAGTTCTGCTCACGCGCCGTCCCCTGAAGCAATTTCACAAGCTTTTGTTCTTCCGGTTTATTTTTGTCTTCGTCGTCCGGAGCAAGTGGGATCGCGATGCACCGGGAAACAATTGTGTCGGGCAACGCTTCGGGCAACGCGCTCAGAAGCAGCAACAACGAATCTTTCGGCGGCTCTTCCAGTGTCTTAAGGAATGCATTCGCAGCCTGTGGTTGAAGCCGATCAGCATCGGAGATGATCGCTACTTTGCGTCGCCCATGTGAGGCACGCATCTGCAACGCATGTTCGATGTTGCGAATCTGCCCTATGACGATGCGGCGGGATTTCGATTGAGGCTGAGCAACGAAAATCTCCCGAGCCTTCGAGGAGAAAACGTCAGTTGCCTTCGTTCCGTTCACGAGACTGGCCAACTCTGCCGCGAGTAGCTGTTTGCCGCTCCCCTGCGACCCCGAAATCAAATAGGCATGCGCGAGTCGATTTTGTTCATGGGCTCGGCGCAAATATCCAAGCGCGGCTGTTCGGGAAAAACCCATTTTAGGATTGCGGATTGCGGATTGCGAATCGCGAACCAGCCCCCAGTGCGGGAAAACGAGACAAGATTATTTCCCAAATCTCGTCCTCGACTTTGTTAACGGATTGCGTGCCATCTATCAAAACGGCGCGATGCGATTCACGCGCAGCGAGCTCGCGATAGGCTTTTCGAACCTCGTCATAAAATTCCGTCGATTCCTGTTCCATCCGATCCGGTTTGCGCCCCGCGCGTCGCATTCGCGAACTCGCAGTCGCGGCATCGACATCCAGCACGAAGGTTAGGTCCGGGATGCAATCGCCAACGGCAAATACATTCAGCCGAGCGATCATTTCCGCGTTTAGATTTCGGGCTGCGCCTTGATAAACTGTCGTCGAGTCGAAGAAACGATCCGAGATCACGCAAAGGCCACTCTCTAGTGCTGGTTGAATTATTTCGCGAACCAGCTGACTTCGGCTCGCTTCGAACAAGAGCAGCTCTGTTTGAGGTCTCATCGTCTCGCCATGAGGTGCGAACTGGAGAAGTTCCCGAATTGTTTCACTAATCGCCGTGCCGCCGGGCTCACGTGTAACGAGATATGAAACACCAGAACGTTCCAGACGCGCGGCCAGTCTTTGGACTTGAGTGGACTTTCCGCACCCCTCCGATCCTTCAAACGTAATGAATGGCAGCCGCCGCATCAGCTCGATTGTGAATCACGCCCGTGCAGTTGTCGAATGCGCGGGAAGCGGATACCTATTTCAATCATGAAAAATTTCTGGCTGGTAAAACAAGAACCGTCCTCTTACTCGTGGTCCGACTTTACGACCGAGGGCAAGACCAATTGGACGGGCGTTCGAAATTACACTGCGCGAAACAATTTGCGCAGGATGAGAAGGGGCGACGAAGTGCTCTTCTATCATAGCGGCATCGAAAAAGCCGTTGTCGGTATTGCCAAAGTCACGCGTGGAGCTTACCCAGACCCAACTGCCAGCGAAGGCGATTGGAGTGCCGTGGACCTTGTACCGATCAAAGCGCTACGGCGACCGGTAACGCTTCACCAGATCAAGGAGGCTCCCCGGCTGAAGAAAATTCAGCTTGTGCGCCAATCGCGCCTCTCCGTCATGCCGGTGACGGGCGGAGAGTTTCGTGCGATTGTTCTTATGGGAGGGTAGCGCGTCTTTGCCTCTTTTGCGCTTGTCGCTGGGAAGAGCGCTATTGAAAATTTGCAGACATGACTTCGGTTGTCGCCACTCAATTCGTCCCACTTGTCGCAACAACAGCCGCGACCAGAGACTTCATGGTTGTCTCTCTGCACGATGTCGCTCCGTCCAACCGGGATGTCGCGAGCAAAATCATTTCGGAGTTATCTCGCCACGGTGTCCGCATCTGTTCTCTCCTCGTTATCCCCGATTATCATCATCAAGGGTTGGCGACGAGAGATCGACAATTCATCGGGTGGCTGAGGAATCTAGAAGCGGACGGTCATGAGATTGTCATCCATGGCTATTTTCATGAACGTCCCCCCGATCCCCATGAAAGCTTCCGGGACAAGTTTCTGACGAGGTTGTATACGAATGACGAAGGAGAATTTTACGATCTCGATTATGAGGAGGCCTTGCGGCGAATCACGAATGCGCGCGATGAATTCCGTGCAAGCGGATTGACCCCGCGAGGTTTTGTCGCGCCTGCCTGGCTCCTCAGCAGAGAGGGCGAACGTGCCGCGCGCGATGCCGAATTGGAATACACGACGCGATTGCGCACAGTGCGCGATCTCCGTTCAGGCGAAGAGTTCTCCACAAGATCGATGGTGTACAGCGTTCGCAGCGGTTGGCGGCGCGCCGTCAGCCGTGCTTGGAATGGCGCACTGTTTCCCTTTTTGAAGAATAATCCTCTGTTGCGGCTAAGTATTCATCCGCCGGATTATTCTCATCCCGTCATTTGGCGGCAGATTTTGCGATTGGTAGATAGAAGCAATGAAACGAGAACGCCAACAACCTATCGGGACTGGGTCGCCGAGCGGAGATTAATGACCGGCCACAGAGGCTGAAGAATGAGCAAGTGCGATTTACACATTCACTCACGCTACAGCGCGCGCTCGGAGGAATGGTTGTTCCGTCGTTTCGATTTTCCCGATAGTTACTCTGATCCCAAAGAGTTGCACCGGCAGTCGCTGGAGCGCGGCATGAATTATGTGACGATCACGGATCACGATACAATCGATGGTTGCCTGCAGATTATCGATCTCCCACACACTTTTATTAGCGAACAAGTTACGACCTATTTTCCGCAAGATCCGTGCAAGCTGCACATCCTCGTTTGGGGAATTTCACAAGAACAACACGGCAAGATCGAAGGTGTCCGGGATAATATTTTCGAGCTGCAGCACTATCTCCAAATAGCACAAATCGCACATGCGGTTGCACATCCGTTGTACAGCATTAATGGCCAGCTTGACGCGAGTCATCTCGAACGGCTCATCCTTCTTTTCAAACATTTCGAGGGGATCAACGGTCTGCGCGACGCCCTTCTAAGCGACCTTGCCCAAATTCTTCTCAGGCAACTGACGCCGGAGAAAATCGACGTGTTTGCAAACCGCCATAATCTGGCGCCCGCGCACGCTGAGCCGTGGAAAAAGATTTTCATCGGCGGCTCGGATGATCACGGCGGACAATTTGCCGCTTCGGCTTTTACGGAAACGCCGGACGCGGAGTCTGCGACAAAATTTCTCGAATACGTTCGCAGCGGCGATTGCAGCGCGCGAGGTCACGGTGGAACTCCCCTCGCCCTGTCGCACGGCTTCTACAATACGGTCGCCTGTTTCATCGAAGACCATTTCCACGAAAAGCTCGGGCCGAGCGCCGCATTGCTGGAAAAAATGTTTTCGCGTTTTATGGAAGGACGCGATCCAACCGAATTCACGCTCGCGGAAAAAGCGAGCCTGGCCGGACAAGCTGTGTTGTCCGGAAAAATTTTCGACCTGTTCAAGCCTGCAAACGTGTCGCTCTGGAAGGAGCTTTCCGGTTATTTTGCACGACCTGAAGTAAAAGCGAAACTCGCCGAGCGATTAGACGCAGTCAGCGAACCGGAACGCCGCACATTTCTCATGGCGAATATGGTGGCCGAGCAACTCACGTTTCGATTTTTCAAAAAATTCGTTCAGCAAATCGGTAGCGGCAACATGGTCGAGAGCATGCAGGCTATCAGTGCAATTGCGCCGATACTGGTGATCCTTACGCCATACATCTACGGTTTTCACAGCCAGGCGCCCTCACGAAAATGGCTCCGCGGCATTTTCAAAGAGTTGACCGGCGAAGTTCCCGTCGCACTGCAAAATCGCAAACGCGCGTGGTTCACCGATACATTGGACGATGTGAACGGCGTAGCGACTACGATTCGAAAGATGACTGCGGCCGGCGCAGACGCGGGACAGGAATTAGTCGTGGTTGTTTCGCGCAGCGAGTTGAGTGTCGACAACATCCCAATCAAGAATTTCCAGCCGATTGGTGAATTCGAGCTGCCTGAATACGAGCTACAAAAGCTGAGCTTTCCGCCGATTCTTCGAATCCTTGATTATATTCAGCGGGAAAAATTTACCGAGATTATTATCAGCACTCCAGGGCCGGTCGGATTAACAGGTCTGCTTGCAGCCAAGATGCTCAACCTGCAAACGAGCGGCATTTATCACACCGATTTTCCGCAATACATCCGCATTCTTACCGAGGACAGCTTCCTCGAAAGCGTGGCGTGGCGCTACATGCACTGGTTTTACGGCCAGCTCGACGTCGTTTTCGTCAACTCGGAAGAATATCGACAAAGCTGGATCAAGCGCGGCTTCGATCCCACGAAACTGAAAATTTTTCCCCGTGGTCTCGATACCGAACTATTCACCCCAGCACGGCGCGATCCCGCGTTCTTTGAGAAATTCGGCGTGCAAAATGGCGAGGTTCGTCTTCTCTATGTCGGCCGGGTTTCACGAGAAAAAGATCTCGATGTTTTGGCTGATGCCTATCGGCGGTTACGCGACGAAGGCCTTCCCGTACAACTTTTTGTCGTCGGTCACGGCCCGTACTCCGAGGCGTTTGCTGAATCGTTGCCCGAGGCATTTTTCACGGGCTATCTCAGGGGCAAGGAGTTGGCAACAGCGTACGCGTCCGCTGATATTTTTGTTTTTCCCAGCACGACTGACACGTTCGGCAATGTGATCATCGAAGCGCAGGCCTCCGGCGTGCCGGTCGTCGTTTCCGATTCCGGCGGCCCAAAGGAATTAGTCCAAGACAACGAAAACGGCCTCATCACCAAATCGCACGATGTCGATGATTTCACGAGCGCCATTCGCACACTGGTCACCGACCCTGCTTTGCGGGAACGCATGGGTAACTGCGCTCGGAAAAGTGTCATCGCCCGCAGCTGGCCAGGCGCGTTCCGCAAATTCTGGGGAACCACCGAGGTCTAGCAGTTTCGGCTACAGTCACTTTCGATCCCGGTGTCAAACATTAACCATCCGTCCTACCCAAGTCTGAAAGGACATGCCCAATTGGTTCAATTCAAGACCATGCGGAGCTTCGCACTCCCTCTTGGGTTGCTTCCTGAGCAAGCGCTCCGCATGTTCTTGATTATTGATGTCGCGCAGGAAACGAGAAATCATCGAAACCGACAGCCGTGACTCGGCTGATGGGCGAAAATCCTGCGTGATCGATCCCCGACGCCTTCGCCGCTATCCCATCGGCGCGGAATTGATCGGCGCAAACGAAACGCATTTTCGCATTTGGGCGCCGAAAGCAACTCGGGTCGATATCGTCCTTGAAGCAAGCGCGGAAAAAACTGCACCTCGCACATTTCATCCCCTCGAGCGGGAAGACGGCGGATATTTTTCCGGGTCGATCGAAGCCCACGGTGACGACTGTTATAGGTTTCGTGTTGATAACGCCGAACATTTTCACCCCGATCCAGTATCGCGTTTTCAGCCTGATGGCCCGCACGGTTCTTCCTGCATAGTCGATCCAAGGAAATTCAACTGGTCAGACGCGAAATGGCCCGGCAAGCAGTTAAAGGGCCAAATCATTTATGAGATGCACGTGGGTACGTTCACCAAGGAAGGAACCTGGCGCGCTGCCGCAGAACAACTGACTGAGCTGGCGCGCATTGGCATCACCGTTATTGAAGTAATGCCGATCGCGGATTTTCCAGGAAACTTCGGTTGGGGTTATGACGGGGTGGATTTTTTCGCGCCTACCCATTTGTACGGGACCCCGGACGATCTACGCGCTTTCGTGAATCATGCTCATTCGTTAGGCTTGGGCGTCATTCTCGATGTTGTTTACAACCACTTTGGCCCGGACGGAAATTACGTGCGCGTTTTTTCCGATCATTATTTCACTGCCCGATACGAAAACGATTGGGGCGAGTCGATTAACTTTGACGGACCGAATTCAGGTCCAGTCCGCGAGTTTTTCATTATCAATGGGCGTTATTGGATTGATGAGTTTCATTTCGATGGATTCCGCTTCGATGCGACGCAGAATGTTTGCGATACGTCGGACGAGTACATTATTGGGGCAGTCGGCCGAGCAGCTCGCACGGCAGCCGGGAAGCGTTCGCTAATTTTGATTGCGGAGAATGAGCCGCAGGAAGCCAAGATGGTTCGACCGCGCAGTGAAGGCGGCCACGATCTGGACGGTTTATGGAATGACGACTTTCATCACAGCGCATTTGTCGCGTTGACTGGAAGAAATGAAGCGTATTGCACGGATTATTCCGGTTCGCCACAAGAGTTCATTTCCGCGGCCAAGTACGGTTATCTTTACCAGGGCCAACCTTATTCCTGGCAGGCGTCGCAACGTGGCACACCGAGCTTTGGCATTCCACCGGAGGTGTTTGTCGCTTTCATCGAAAATCACGACCAGATTTCGAATAATCCGCGCGGTGAGCGATTGCGCTTCCGGACTTCGCCGGGGCGCTATCGCGCCATGACCGCGCTTCTCTTGCTCGGGCCGTGGACACCGATGCTTTTTCAAGGCCAGGAGTTTGGCTCAAGCAGTCCATTCGTGTTTTTCACCGATGTAGGAGACAGCGATATGCGCGAGGCGATCCGCAAAGGGCGCTTTGAATTTCTGGCTCAGTTTCCGTCGATGGCGAATGAAGAGATGCAAAGAAATTTGCCATCGCCATCTGATCCGCAACTGTTTGCCAATTGCAAACTCGATTTTTCTCAACGAGCGGCGAACCGGGACCTTTATGATCTCCATGTCGATCTTATCAAATTACGCCATGAAGATTCGCGGTTTCGCGAGCAAAAGCCTGGCGAAATCGATGGCGCCGTCCTTGGACCGGCGAGTTTTGTGCTCCGGTATTTTGCAGATGAGAAGGGCGATCGCTTGCTCATAGTGAACTTCGGGAAACGTCAAGTGCTTACGCCCGCGCCTGAGCCTCTGCTGGCGCCACCACTCGGTTGCGAATGGGAGACGCTATGGACATCCGAGTCTCCACGGTACGGTGGGCCAGGCGCCGCGCCACTTGTCACACAGGAGCGATGGCTCTTGCCAGCCGAAGCAGCAGTGGCGTTGCGTTTGATTCCGGAAAGGGCTCCCCGTCGCAAGCCAAAACGCCGCCCTTGGATTCAAGATCAGCCCGACAAACATGCTGAATAACCCTGCCGTCGTACGCAGGATGACGTGGGATCCGGGGCAAGCTTCGCGCGAAGTTTTGCTCAATCGCGAGTGGATCGTAACGAATGGACTCGGCGGTTACGCATCGGGCACGATTTCCGGCGCCGTGACGCGCCGCTATCATGGCTTACTCATCGCTGCGTTAGCCGCGCCGCTCGGACGCGTTGTGATGTGGAATCACCTCTCGGAGTTTCTCCGTTTCAACAACGACGATGTGATTTCGCTCGGTGGCGAAGAACGGGGCGGTGGCCAGCTGAATCTCAAAGGCGCCGATTATCTCCGCGAATTTCGACTCGAAGATGGGTTGCCGATTTGGACTTATCATGTGCGCGACTTGGTTTTCGAAAAGCGGGTAATTCTTCCGCACTTACAAAACACAGTGCATGTGACCTACCGCATTCTGAAAGGCGCCAGTCGTCCGCGACTAGAGTTGCGCCCGGCGTTTCATTTTCGTCATCACGAGATTCCGGTGAACAAAGGCACTGCCGGGCCCTACAAGCTCACCGCGGTGAACGGCCGTTACGAGATCGCGCCGGCCCGGCCCGGATTTCCCGCATTGCGAATGAAATTGTGCAGCTCCGAATCGGCTTTCACCATTGCGGCCAAGAAGATTCCGCAAGTTGTTTATCGCATCGAACAAAGCCGCGGTTATGCCCACGAAGGTGAATTGTGGAGTCCCGGCTTTTTCTATGTCGATCTTACAAAAGAGATGACGACTACGCTCATCGCTTCAACAGAAAAATGGGAAATCGTCGAGGTGCTTGATCCGAAGCAGGCACTCGCCTCTGAATGCGAGCGGCGGGCACGGTTGCTCGACGCCGCGATGCCAGACGCGCGCGAAGGTTTCGGGGCCGAGTTAACGTTTGCAGCCGATCAATTTGTCATTACGCCCGCTGGTCGTTTTGAGGAAGCGGCACGCGCGCATGCGGCTGGGGATGAGGTGCGCACCGTAATCGCCGGCTATCACTGGTTCACCGACTGGGGACGCGACACGATGATTAGCCTCGAAGGGTTGACCTTAACGACCGGTCGCTGGCTCGAAGCTGGATACATCCTGCGAACCTTCGCCTACTACATTCGTGACGGTTTGATCCCGAACATGTTTCCCGATGGCGCGAAGCAAGGTCTCTATCACACCGCTGACGCGACGCTCTGGTTCTTTCATGCGCTCGCCCGTTACATCGACATAACGAATGATCGCACGACGCTGAAGCTTCTCTTGCCCGCTTTGATAGACATTATCGAGAAGCACTTGCGTGGAACGAAGTTCAATATTCATGTCGATCCGACCGACGGTCTGCTCACGGAAGGCGAAAAAGGCTATCAGCTTACTTGGATGGACGCGAAGATGGATGATTGGGTCGTGACGCCACGCCGCGGCAAGCCAGTCGAGATCAATGCCCTCTGGTATAACGCGCTTCAATTGCTCGCGGATTGGTTGGACCGAACTGGTAGCACTGCGACTGCGCAGCGTTATCAAAAACATGCACAACGCACGCGTGCTTCATTCAACCAGCGTTTTTGGTTCGCCGATGGCGGTTATCTTTTCGACGTTGTCGATTGCAACGGCCAAAAGGAAACCCACGATGTTTCTTGCCGCCCAAATCAGATCTTTGCCATCTCGCTCGATCATCCGGTGCTCGATCAAGAACGCTGGAGGTCCGTTGTCGATATCGTCCAAAACAAACTGCTCACCCCGCTCGGATTGCGGTCGCTTTCACCCGATGATCCGGAATACAAGCCTATTTATTCCGGCGATCTGCGTTCGCGAGACGGTGCTTACCATCAGGGCACGGTCTGGGCGTGGTTGATTGGCCCGTTCATCGACGCCTGGCTGAAAGTTCACTCGGACGATAAACGAGGCGCCCGTAAATTTCTTGAACTCTTCCCGGTGCATTTGAGCGATAATGGGCTCGGCACCATCAGTGAAGTTTTTGATGCTAACGAACCACACCTAGCCGGCGGCTGCATCGCGCAAGCGTGGAGTGTCGCTGAAGTGTTGCGCTCTTGGGTGAAGACCGCTTAGCGGTCAAACACCAGTGGCAGGGCAAGATCCAGGGCAGATCTCAAATTGCGGTTAATACGGCCTCCTCCTACCAGTAGAAAGGTGGCGCTCATCGATGCGGACTGGTGCGATTCATAATTGATGCCCGAGACCGCAGAGCAAATTTCCGAAAAACCGGAAGTCCGCAAAGAGTTGGCTCGAACCACACGCGAAAAGAAGCCCGGCGAAAAGGTCAAGGCACGCGGCACGGACAAGTTTTGGTTCGTTACGCATGCGCTCCTGCTCATTGGCTGCGCCGCTCTTTACTTTCTTCTCGGTTCGATGCTTATACCGCTCTCGCCATCGCATCTCGAACTTGGGCGTCGAATCATCCGCGCCGCCGCGCTCATTGTCATTGTGATTGCGATTGCAAAAGCAATTTCGGTGTATGCGCTCGGTCGAATTGAAGACGCTGCTATCCGTTTCACCCTCCAGCGAGTCGAACATTTACTCGTTGCGCTCCTGATTGCGCTCATTGCCGTCTCGATAATTTTTGTCAATTGGTACGCCGCGCTCACTGCGCTCGGCGTTGGATCGATTATCATTGGCCTAGCCGTGCAAACGCCTATGAAGAGTTTCATCGCCTGGATTTACATTCTCGTTCGCCAACCATTCCGCGTCGGCGATCGGATCAAAATCGACGATGCTACTGGCGATGTGATCGACGTTGGCTATCTCGACACCACCCTGTGGGAATTCGGCGGTCAATATATTTCCGGCGATCACCCAAGCGGTCGCACGATCAGGTTTCCAAATGAGAAAGTGCTCGACTCAATCGTTTACAACTATTCGTGGCCGCTCTTTCCCTACATCTGGAATGAAATCAAATTTCAAATCGCCTACCAGAGTGATTTGGAGTTCGTCGCAAAAACCATGCAGAGAATCGTTGAAGAAGAACTCGGTGAAGAAATGATGGAACGCATCGGCGTCTACCGCGACCTCCTCGCCCGGACCCCGGTGGACGAACTGGAAGTACGCGAGCATCCACGCGTTATTTTTCGCGTAGATGAAGTGACCTGGGTCGACGCCATCGTTCGTTATCTGGTCGCGCCGCGCGAAGCTGGGTCGATGAAGAGCCGCCTGATTCCGAAATTACTGGCGGCCCTCAACGCTGCCCCTGAAAAAGTCATGTTCCCGAAGGGCGACGCGCGATAAGTCGTTTGTCATTTCAAGGGAAGTCGAGGAATCTCCGGTCGTTCACGTCTTTGCTTATGAAGTTCCTTTTGCTCACGCTCCTTTTTGTTACGATCTCGATCTTCGCTTTGGCGCAGGAGAGCACAACACCACCCCCGAGAGTTTATCCGGTGGCGTTGCCGAACTACGACGAGGAGACTGCGACGCGTCTCCAGATTTTTTTGGATAATAGTGATTTCGGGCCGGGCAAGATCGATGGGCGGATGGGCGAATTTTTTCGCAAGGCGCTCATTTCCTATAAGCACGCGCACGCCATGCCAAAGACAGGCGCGGTCGATTCCTGGCTGCTCGATCAGGTGCCGGTGACGTACACAACCTACACGATCAGAGACGAAGATTTGAAATTGATAGGCAACTTTCCCAGCAGTCATGCCGAGCAAGCAAACTTGAAATGGCTGCCATACACCTCGCTGCTCGAGTTCGTCGCCGAGCGTTACCATTCAGCGGAGTCTTACATTCAGAAACTAAATCCCGGAAAAAACTGGGAACATTTGCAGCCGGGGGAAATTCTCAAGGTGCCGAATGTTTTGCCATTCGAGGTCGAAAAATTCACCGAGGGAAAAGTGCCTGAAAATCCGGCATTCGCTGCTCGCAAAACTTTCGTCGATACGAAAGAACATCTCCTGGAGGTCTTCGATAAGGACCAACTCGTCTGCGTTTTTCCCATTACACCGGGCTCGAAAACGTTACCTGCGCCCGTCGGAACGTGGAAAATCCTCGGCGCGACGATTTGGCCGTGGTTCCGTTATGATGAGGGTATGCTCAATTACGGCGTGCGCACCGAGAATTATTACAATCTTCCGCCCGGTCCGAACAATCTCGTCGGCGTTCTCTGGATGGGTTTGAACAGACCGGGCATTGGGATTCACGGGACGAATAATCCAGAGACCATAGGTCGCGCCGCGAGTCACGGTTGCATCCGATTGGCAAACTGGGACGCCGCCCGAGTGAAAGACCTCGTCACTGTTGGCAATACCGTGATCATTTTCTGATCTCTAGAGCGCATGTCCTCGCGTTCTGTTCGGGGCGCTTCGCCGCAAATTCTCTAAAATATTTCGCGCCGAATCGCGATCCGAAGCGTCTAGGCTTTAGATCGAGATGATGGATGCCAATGAGCGAGAAATATATCGGGCGG
>QHON01000042.1 GCA_003218815.1 Verrucomicrobiota bacterium | reverse complement strand
TCGCAGCATGGTCCCGGTGATGTTTGCTCTGCTCTTATTGCAATCCTTGGGCGGAAGATTGATCCTTTGGTTTCTCCCGTTTGTCAGGACCGTGAGGGTGCCCGGCTTCTACGTCAACTTGGTGCTCCTCGCCCTGATGATCATTGGCCTGGCCCTGTCACTGTGGCACCCAACTATGCGGCTGAGCCAACCGCCATCCTCTGGCGCGGCTGGAGATTCAGCCTAACCAGGCGATGCAGCTAACGCCTTCCCGTCGCGCTTCACGCTTTATTATGATTAGCTTATCTTCATTTTCAATTCAGCCTCGCTCTCGGAAGGCGTAGCTGATCTAATTCTCGTTAGATGCTAATGCGCGTCGTTGCCGTCACGTTATTGCTGTCCGCGGGCCTCGCTGCTGAGGCGGTGTCATACTCGTTTGTTTCTAAGGCGAGCGGGCGATTGGGCGGGCCGATCCGCTTTGAGTTTTACCGTGATTCGAACACACGTCCGAAGACCGATATCGAGTCATTCACCGTTTCTATGCGGACCGCCGATGACCGGTGGAAGGCGATGTGGTCCATCTTGAGCGGCCGTGGTCTGACACAGCCGATCGAGTACGGAGTTACGCCTCCTGGTTTTACCACGATGATTCAACCGCAGAAGCTCATTCCCGGTCGCGTTTACGCTGGGTTCGCAACTGATGGACACGGAGGCTCATCTGGCGTGACTTTCGGATTCGATAAAAACGGGAGGATGACCTTCCCGGATTCATTCGATCGATGAGTGGCGAATGAAAGCATCTAACCAATCGATGAAGCCAACGGCCCCACCTCGTAATACGTTTACAGTGTTTGCCGCGCCACCCTGGATTTCATCCAGGTGCCCGGCTTCCCTAGTGCGATTCGCATCTTCGCGCTCACGCACTCCCGCCGTAATGTTGTTCAACGCTAGCTGTGGCTTATCTCTTTGACTCATGATCTTCCCAGCTCATTCGCCCTCGCGGGCTATCCCGTCCATCTCGCAGAGTCCCCATCTGCTCGATTCTCGTTAGGCCGACAGCGGAAATGCAATGAAACGTACATGGACGATCATTGGCGTAAGCGACGTCCCGGGCAGCTTCAAATGGTACCAGTCGCTCTTTGGCCAGCCGGAGACGCCTCCGGGCCATGACCACTTTGGTCAGATCCTAGATACAGATGGAACCGTCTTGCTCTGCCTTCACCAGTGGGGCGCGCACGAGCATCCCTCCTTGATGAGTCCGGACGAGGCGCCACCTGGCAACGGGCTCCTCTTGTTCTTTCGCGTCGACGATTTCGACACGGCACTGAAAAGGGCACGCGCTCTCGTCACCCGGCTCGAAGAGGAGCCGCACGTGAACCCGAACACTCAAACAGGGGAGTTCTCACTCCGGGATCCGGACGGATACTACGTCACAATCAGTGCGCTCTCTGCGTCCACCGGCCCGCGAGAAGACGGCCTAACAAGCGCTTGCAGCCGACGAAGGCGCGCGACCGAATCAGCAAGTCACGGGAGGGACGTCCGCGCCTTCGCGGCTGAAACGCTGATCGTTACGCCAGCGTAATGACGCGCGGTTTCGTCCATAAAGGAGATATGAGCTCACTTTATTTCAGAGTATCAATAAATGACGAATCCTAAGGTTGATATATTCTTCATTAAAGCCAAAAAATGGCAGAAAGAATTGGCGAAATTGAGAATGATCATTCTCGACTGTGGGCTGACCGAAGAATTGAAGTGGGGTCAACCTTGTTACACGTTTCAGAAAAGTAACATAGTTTTAATACATGGATTTAAAGAATACTGTGCGCTTCTGTTTTTCAAAGGTGCCTTGTTAAAGGATGCCAATGGTATTCTCATCCAACAAACGGAGAATGTGCAGGCGGCTCGCCAGATTCGGTTCACCAATGTTCGGGAAATAGTTGAGATGGAACCCATCTTGAAAGCCTATATTTATGAAGCCATTGAAGTGGAAAAAGCCGGTCTGAAAGTGAATTTTAAAAAGACATCGGAATTCAAAATTCCTGAAGAATTTCAAAAAAAATTAGACGAAACCCCGGCCTTGAAAAAGGCTTTTGCTGCATTGACGCCCGGACGGCAACGAGGATACCTTTTTTATTTTTCTCAACCCAAACAATCCAAAACCCGGGAATCAAGGGTTGAAAAATGTAAGCAGCAGATTCTCAATGGAAAGGGATTAAATGATCAGTGACGGAACCAAACGTGCGATTATTCGCTGGATTCACATTATCTTTGGCATTCCGATACTCGGTTACATTTATAGTCCGTTTGAAGAAATTCCAAACTACGCCCCGCTGTTCGGTTTATCTTCGTTCCTGCAATCCTTTCGGGACTTTGGATGTTGAGGGTTGGGAGATGACAGTTGAGAGTGAAGCAAAGCTCGCCGCCTCCAGCAGTGGCTCAGCTTTTTCTCGTTAGGCAGCACTCGGATCGCGGCCACGCCGCTGAGACTCAAAAGCCGTTAGGCCGCAGTTTAAATATGCCAGCAAACGGATCGATGAACTGGAATAGCACCGGAGCAATGGCGATGCGCATCGCAAGCGTGGGTCATGCGGTCTTTGCTGCGACCATGATCACCCTCGGAATCTTGGGCCTGATCAAAGGCGATTTCACCCCAACATGGACGGGGGTGCCCAAAGGTGTGCCCGCGCGCGAGGTACTGCCCTATCTCTGCGGCTTCATCTCTCTGGTATCTGGCATAGGCCTACTCTTGCAGCGCGCAGCCGTCGTCGCTTCCCGCGTGCTGCTAAGCTATCTCCTAGTTTGGTTGCTGTTGTTTAGGGTGTCACACATCTTCTTCGCTCCCACCGCATTGGTTACATGGTGGGCCTGCGGTGACACCGCGGTGATGGTGGCGGGCGCCTGGGTTCTGTACGCCTGGTTCGCCGGTGACCAGGACGGGCAGCGCCTAAGTTTCGCCACCGGCGACAAGGGTCTGCACATCGCGAGGGTGTTCTACGGCCTGGCCTTGATTCCCTTCGGCGTAGCCCATTTCACCAATCTCAAAGAGACCGTTGCGCTGGTGCCTGGCTGGCTGCCATGGCACGTGGGCTGGGCGTACTTAACCGGCTGTGCCTTCATCGCGGCGGGGGTTGCGGTGCTCATCGGTGTGTATGCGCGGCTGGCAGCCATGCTCTCGGCGTTGCAGCTGGGCCTGTTCACGCTGCTTGTGTGGGTACCGATCGTGTGGGCAGGCGCCAACGCCTTCCAATGGAGCGAGTTCGTCGACTCTTGGACGTTGACGGCCGGCGCTTGGGTGGTGGCGGATTCCTACCGCGACATGCCCTGGCTCGCCGTGGGTAAGCGCTAGCGCCGTGCCCCGAAACATGCCTGCTTGGGAGGTGCTTGTTGCCGCGATCACGTCGTATGCCAAAGGACCACCATGGAAACTAATGGTGCGAGATGAAGAGTATGATGTTCGCGATCAAAGCCGAGGTTAGCGATCCGTGTGCGGAGACGTTCGCGTTCAGCGGGCAGAAGACGATGTATGGTGGCAAGCACATCGCCAAAGGCGATACCATCTTCGTCTTCGCGAGCGAAAACGAGGGCGGGCTAGGTCTCATCGCGAGCGGCGTCGTCACCTCGGCCAAAGCGATCGCAAAGAAACGCGGGATTGCCCGGCAAACGCCGCGCGTGAGCATCACCATAAGACGCACCGCGCTCGCGAAACGGCGCCTGGGTCGGAGCGAGCTCAAACCTTTTTCCGACTGGAACGACGGTCGACCCGAGACCGAGCTCAATTTTAAATTCTATCGTCAGGCAACGAACAAGATTGTCGGCATTTCGGATGAAGCGGCGGCGTTCCTCCGCGGATTCTTTTAACGCGGCCGAATTCGACATAAACGCGATATGGCCCAACCAAGCGCTCGAGCGAACGGCCGCCGTTGTACTAAGAAAGTTGAGGGATGAGAGATGATAGTTGAGAGTAAAGCAAAGCTCGCTCGCGCGCCCACCTGAGACGGGTGGCTCAGTTCCGTCTCGTTAGGCCCCTACAGCAGCTATGACCGATACCGTCGAAAATCTGATCCTCGATCTAGTGGAGTGGGTGGGACGGAAGGAACGCACCTACCATGAGACGATAGATGCGTGGCGGACATCATGCCCAAGGCTTCCAGTCTGGGAGGATGCGACTGATCGTGGACTCGTAAAGACGGTCTCTGCGAATGGTCGTTCGCTGGTTCGCGTAACGGCAGCGGGTCTCGCTCTCCTGAGGGAGAAGAGACCAGATTGCTACGAGCAACTACAAGCACAATATTTAGAGATTCATCAGACGACGGAGCGTGCGACCTGACCAGGCGCTCCAGCGAACCGGCGCTATGCGTTTTAATTTTATGACTCACTGGTTTTACAACATCATCAGCTTCGGTGGACGCGCGCCTTCCAGCGCCGGTCGCCGATCCTGAAGTCACTCGCCCATTCGTCGCATCATTGAACGAATGAAAATCATCGATTAATACACAATAATATATGACCACAATAACCACACCCTTCTCAGGCGGATGCGCTTGCGGCGCGATTCGCTACGAATCCACAGCAGAACCGGTTATGATGCTTCACTGTCACTGTCGAGATTGCCAGCGAGCCAGCGGAGGTCCGTTTTCGTCTTACGTCATCGTGCCGACGGAAGCTTTCAAGTTGTTACAAGGCTCACCGCGCTTCCACGCCTCGCCCAGTGAGATGGGTGGCAAGACTCGTCGGGGCTTTTGCCCTGACTGCGGCTCGCCGATCGTAGTGAAGCCCGACGCGGTCCCTCAGTTTGTCGCGATCAGAACTGCGAGCTTGGATGATCCGAGCTGGTTCAACCCGCAAGTAGATGTCTGGACATCAGACGCGCACCCGTGGGACCAAATGAATCCCGCGTTGCCAAAGTTTGAAAAGTATCCCCCGTCTGGAGATTCAGCAGGCCCGGCCGCATCTTAACAAGGTAAAACAATGTGGCCTAACCATGCGCTCAAGCGAACGGCGGCTTCGCGTTGCTGTTGCAATCGGCGCGCCTCGTGGCCGCCGTCACTGAGCTTGGGTCGCTAGGCGAAAGAACACTATGATCCAGGGTGGATGTACTTGCGGAAACGTGCGGTATGAACTCCGTGTGGCGCCAAGCAACATAGTGGATTGCCATTGCGCGGATTGTCGCAGGAGTTCGGGCGCCGCTTTTATCACATGGGGCAGTATCGAGCGTAAGAACATCCGTCTTTTGGGTGGTGAGATCAAAAAAGTGAGTGTTGCGAATCGGATCAGGTGCTTTGCAGCCTGTTGTGGTTCACCGTTAATTTTGGAAGATTCAGTGGACGCAGATCCTGTTGAGATTACGATTGGGACGTTGGATCATCCGGAGGCGTTCCCCACTACCAAAATCACCTGGTTGGAGGATCGTTTGCCGTGGGTCACGATAGATCACAGTCTCCCGAAGTTTCAACGGGGGTCCCAATCTGCCCAACTGTAGGGTCTCGACACCTCGGCTCAGCCTCGTTAGGCCGCTCGAAAATTCTCACTGATAACAAATGGCGCTATCTTTGGGAACATGGCAGATCGATTCGTCGACCTCGTTAGCATTCTTGAGGGACGAATGGTCAGAGACTGCTGCTATGGCTTGGCCGATCTCGATCGCGTCAGCAAGATGTAACGCCGAGTGCGTTCGTCATTCTTAGTCCACGAGCCGATGCGCGAGGGAACCGATCCTTCCAAATCGCGCAATAAACGTGGCTGTTCTTCATCTGGCGCCACGACAGCGTCGATAATTCCGGCCTTCCATTCAGTGATCGCGTCCTCCGGTTCGACGAAGCGCAGCCGGTCCAGGTAAAGCAGGATGCCTTCGTCTTTGCCGCCGATCACCTCATAGCGCCAGCCATGCGCTTCCACTTCATGGCGGACCTCGCGTCCGAAAACGGCTAACGCGTCGCGATGATTACGGTATCCGGAAAACACTTTCGCAATGGTGTAACTGCCCGTCAGCAAGATCGAGAAGAGCAGCGCAACTGCGCTCCATCGATAAACAGGGGTGCGCCATTTCTCATCAAGCGAAATACTTACGACCTGCGCCGCCAGCAGCAAACAGAGCGGCGGTATAACGGGAAAAATCCGATCAACGCGCTTTGATGGAATCAACGACATTGCGAGCAAGCCGCCTAAGCTCCAGCAAAGCAGCCAAAAGGTTTCGGGAGACATCTCGCGAAACGGAGCGCCAATCTTCCATCGACGCGAGCGAAGATCGACAATTGCGAATACGATTATCAGCACGCTCCATGGAGCAAATTTGTGCAACAGATGCGGCAGATAAAAATAAAGCGGTTGCGACCGATGAATCGTTTCCCCGAAACGCGCGACGAATTCGCGCATTACAACTTCATTGAAAAAGCCAGGTTGAAAAACGATGCCACCCACAACCCACAAAAGGAAAACACCGAGCGAAGCGAGCCAGGGCCACCAACCGCACCACGCACTTGGCGCATCACTCTTTCGCCGCCACCACTCGAATAGGCCGATCCCGGGTAGCAGAAACGCATAAACAATCGGCCCCTTGATCAACATCGCCGCGGTTAGCAGGCCGAAGATCAAGAATCGATCCCGCGGTCTCCAAGCTTCCTGTTTTTGAATTTTCCGCCAGATAAGAAAGCCAATCAGAAAAATCAGGAACGCCAGCGGCATATCCGTGCGGACGAGAGTCGCCAGACGAAGACTCAGCAGGTTCAGTCCGAACGCGCTCAGTGCAATCAAAGCAGCGACTGATCCATAAGCCACCGCCGCGGCGCGAAACAACAAGATCGAGACCGCAATCGCGGCAACAAAGGACGGCAACCGCCACGCTGCATCCCAGGACCGCGTTAACTGAAAGAGACCCGCTGAGATCCATCCAATCAGCGGCGGCTTTGTCGCCACGTGTTCGCGCGGCGTTTGCTGATATAACCACCGCCCCTCCTTAACCATCTCAAAGGAAGTAAATGCTTGTTTGGCCTGATCATAATCGTCGAGCTGCCACGGCAGATTCGCGATCAAGAATAAAGTGATTGTCAGCCCGCCAACGATCCAGGGCGTGCGGTGATTCTGAAGAAATTTCTCCAGCCAGGAAAGTTCCATGTTCGCGGCGGAAACTCAGTCACGCCAGAGAATTGCCCGCAGTGGCGCGGCATCACCGCCGGCAATCTTTAGCGGCAACGCTACAAGATTATAAATGCCGGCCCCGACATTCTTCAGATCGAGAGATTCAATAATGGCGATGCCGGCCCGAGCGAGCGCGTGATGATTCGGCAACGATTTCGAATCAACTTCGTCCACTGAGGGCAGGTCCAGTCCCAGGAGTTTGACTCCATTTTTCTGCAACCACCCCGGAACATCGGCTGAAATCACCGGAATTTGATTTGGAAAAATCTCCGAATCGCTCCAACGACCGGTTTTGATAAGAAGCCGCAAGGTCTCCGCGATCTCTTCAGAATGCGGCCGCAGATCCTCGGTTGTAATCAAATGCTTTTCACTCGACCGCACGAAAGTTTCCCCAAGATCGACAACCACCGCGCGTCCCATATAAACTTCGAGCGGTGCTTTCTCGATCGTTTCGCCATCGGTCTCGAAATGAAAGCGGGCATCGGCGTGGGTGCCGTTGTGCACGCTTGTTTTAATCGCGCCAAGATTAACCGCGCTTCCCTCCGCGATTTTGCCCGTGAGCTGAAACTGAAACGGCGTGTCTCCCGGCCAATGCGCGATATCATTCGATAACGTCCGCGAAATATCCCAAAATTTCATCAGGTGATCAGCTCCGGCTCGATGCTAAAACACGTTTGATAAATAGCGATCTAAGTCGCGCCCAATTCTTCGACAATTGCTCGCGCAGCCTTTTCACCCGCTCCGCCTTCGCCCAATTTGGCGACGATTCGATCGAACTCGGAAATCATTTCGTCTCGCGCGACCGGATCGTTGATCAGTTGCAGAGCCGCTTTCGCGATCGTGTTCGGTCTTGCTCGATGCTGAATGAATTCAGGCACGACTTCCTTATTCGCGAGCACATTGGCCATACCGAGATATTTCACGTTCACCACGAGTCGCGCGGCCAGATAGGTCGGCCACGCGACCTTGTAGATCAGCACATATGGGAGCCGAAAATATGCCGCCTCGAGCGTCGCGCTCCCCGAAGCAATGATCCCGACTGAAGCACGTTGCATGGTCGCGGCTGTTTCATCGGCAACGACGCGAAAGAGTCCGTCTTTCACCTGAGCAGCCGTCAACGTAGCCGAAATCTCGTTCGCGAGCGCTTCCGACACGGCCGCTACTTCAAAATGCAAGTTCGCTCTTTGCTTGCGCAACTCGCCCACGGTCTCAATCAGGATCGGAAAAATCTTGCGCACTTCGCGGCGACGACTGCCCGGGAAAAGTCCGATTAAATTTGGATCGCGCTCGATATCGATCTTGCGAGCTCGCAATCGCTCGACCATTGGATGGCCGACAAATTCCGTGCGCAGTCCCGACTTATTATAGAGCTCGGCTTCGAAAGGAAAGATGCAGAGCATGAGATCGAGAAAGCGGGCCATCTTTTTTATTCGACCACGGTTCCACGCCCAAACCTGGGGGCTAATGTAGTAAATTATTTTTCGTTTTGCCGATCGCCTTCGCAAGGCGCGGGCGAGGCGCAAATTGAAGCCCGGGTAATCGATCAATACGACCGCGTCGGCTTTGCTCTCCTCAATTTCGTCTAGCGTTTCCCGAAACTGCTTTCGAAAATAACCATACTTCTTGATCACTTCCCACAGGCCAAGGACGGCCGCGTCGTTGATCCAATTTTTGAATTTCTCGCGGGCGATCATTTGCATTTGCGGACCGCCGCGCCCAGTGAAGTTAAAATGGTCGTCGAGTTCGCCCAGCGAGCGCATCAAAGCCGCCCCGTGATTGTCGCCACTGGCTTCGCCCGCGACAAAGTAGATTGTGTTAGACACTCGAGGCGATTCGCTTAGTGATTTCGACCGCCAGTTTCAACGCCGCGGTTGCTTGGAACCCGGAAACGCGCGGCTCCCGTCCCGTGCTCGCGCAATCGATGAATGACATAAGTTGACGCTTGAGCGGTTCTTCGCGTTCGATTTCGACTTTATCGCGCGTAATCCGGCCTCCACTACGCCGATAGATTTCGCCACTCTGATTTTGATAATCGAGCGAAAGATAGGCGTCCTCCTGGAACACCCGAATCTTGCGCATCCGCTCGGGACTGATGCGACTGGATGTGACATTTGCTATGCATCCGTTCTCGAAGCGAAGCCGCGCATTCGCGATGTCTTCGACACGGCTTAGAACGGGCACTCCCACTGCATCGATCCTTTGCACAGGCGAGCGCACGAAATGCAAAATAACTTCCAGATCATGGATCATGAGATCGAGAACCACACCGATATCCGTGCTGCGCTCCGGATAAGGGGAAAGCCGATGTGCCTCGATGAAACGCGGGTGGGTTAGATGCTTTTCAAGTGCACCCAACACCGGATTGAATCGCTCGACATGGCCAATTTGCAGGACGAGTCCATTCCCCGCCGCCAGCTCCACCAATTCGGCCGCGTTCGCGGTATTGTCGGTAATCGGTTTTTCAACCAGTAAATGTTTACCTCGCGCAAGGAGAGAACGCGCGACCTCGTAATGCGTATTCGTCGGCGTTGCAACCGAAGCCGCATCAACCATTTCAATAAACTCGTCGAGCGATTTCGCCGTGACCGCGTCAAATTTTCTCCCGATCGTGTGTCCTCTGGCAAGATCGAGATCGTAGACAGCGCTAAAATCGGCCGATGAAATTTCAGCATAAAGACGAGCGTGGTTGCTTCCAATATGGCCGACTCCGACGACGCCAACGCGCAATTTTTTCATCGATATGGATGGACTCTAGCGCGCCACATTTTTCAAAAACCAATCGTAAGTTTGCGCGATACCATCCCGGAATGAGATCGTCGCCTGCCAGCCCAGATCATGCAGCCGGGTGACATCGAGAAGTTTTCGCGGTGTGCCGTCCGGTTTGGTTGTGTCCCAGGCGAGTTCGCCATCAAAACCAACCACGTCACAAATCAGCTCCGCCAGTTCACGGATGGAGATATCTTCGCCACAGCCGACGTTGATGATTTCCGGGGAATCATATTTCTCGAGTAGAAAGAGACAGGCGGAAGCAAGATCGTCGACGTGCAAAAATTCACGGCGCGGCTTTCCAGAGCCCCATACGACAAGCTCATGGGCTTTGCGTATTTTCGCTTCATGCGCCTTGCGCAAAAGCGCGGCCAGCACGTGAGACGTCTCCAGGTCAAAATTATCGTTCGGACCATAAAGATTTGTGGGCATCGCCGAAATGAAATTGGCGCCGTATTCCCTCGCATAGGCCTGGCAGAGTTTAATGCCGGCGATCTTCGCTATTGCGTAAGCTTCACTTGTTGGCTCAAGCGCGCCTCCGAGCAAGGCCGTTTCTGGAATCGGTTGCGGCGCGAGCTTGGGATAGATGCAGGAGCTTCCAAGAAAGAGAAGCTTGCGCACCCCGGTTTCGTGGGCCGCGTGAATGATGTTGTTCTGAATCCGCAAGTTATCGAGTAGAAACTCGACTGGAAAATCGTTGTTCGCCTTGATGCCGCCGACCTTCGCGCCAGCAAACATCACGACCGCAGGTGTTTCCTGCGCAAAGAAATTCTGCACCGCCGATTCATCCGCAAGATTGAGTTGCGAACGATCGCGCCTGGGCAAATTGGCAAAACCCTCTGCTTCGAGCCGCCGGATCAAGGCGCTGCCAACAAGACCGCGATGACCGGCGACGAAAATTTTCTCTGATTTGTCCATCATAGCTTCGTCACGTGCGCTTTTAGCATTTTCTTTTTTTGTGCGTTGGGCAATCCTCGTGTCGTAAGCAATTTTGCTCGCGCTCCCCGCAAGCGTCTGTTTTTTAACTCAGGCTTGAGTCCATTATCGTCATTCATCGAGATCAAACCATACCGAAGTATTGGATGATCAATGATCGTGACCGTGCAGGTATCGGGCGGGACCAAACACGGGCGAACTTAACGGCAGAACTTGACCGTAGGATCACGGTGCGTTTGCCCTTGCTGAATGGTGAGTGCCCATTTTGAATCAGCGAATGTTCCGCATCTCCTTTCTTGTCGCCGCAGGCTGGTGTGTCGCCAAATGTTTCGCGGAAGAGAACGTGACGACGCTCGCGGACTCAGCCAAAGCGCCTGTCGATCAACTAATTCCCTGGTTGCTTGACGAAGATCGACAACTGCGCGGCATTGCATTTAGCGAGGTGATTCTCGATACCACGGGCAAGCATGTTTTGGCTGTTGATCGAAAAAACGGAACTGACGAGCGCGTAATCAAGCAGATAAGTACAGCCCTTGATGAGACGATGCGGCGGATGAATGCGTCCGACAGTCCGATTCAAAAGGTCACGCGCATCAACGAAGTAAGCAGTCAGGTGGAAGATTTACTGCGAGAATTGCTCAATGCCACGCGCGGGCTGAGTTGCGATTTTCCTCGGACTGCCGGGAACAAAATTCAGCGCTCCGGTTATCCTGACCTTCGGATTGTCGATCTTGCGACCACGCGTGTCTTTTATCTCGATCCAAAACTTTATGCCCTTGGCAGTCGCGACGGCAGTTTTCGCACCTTCTATTTCGAACCGAAAATCGCGACGAACAAGGTTCGCGATGACGCCGTTCATTTGATCGCCGGCTTCGAGCACGAATCCCAAAAAGAGGGCCGTTGGAGCTTTATTCGTTGGGACCTAGTCGATCTTTCGCAATTTAAAGTGAAACTGAAAGCGGAGTTTCAGGGAAGCAATCACGACATGTATCGTCCAGAAGCGATTATCGCGACAAGCGCGAAGACGCCAGATTGATTTGGGCCATCTAGGCGGATTAACCTTAATCGTCTGAAACGGGGCGCTAACCCAACCGAGGGTGAACGAGGGTTGCCGAGAGCGGCAGCGGACGTAATGGTATCGGCGATGATTATCGAGGCGGAGCAAGCACTGCAGTTCGATACGATTGACGACGTCATCAGCGATGTCGCGAGGGGCCGTATTGTAATCGTAACTGACGATGCCGACCGCGAAAACGAAGGCGATCTCGTTATGGCGGCGGAAAAAGCGACGCCCGATGCGGTCAATTTCATGGCAACTCATGGCCGGGGCTTGATTTGCGTGCCCATTTCGAATGAGCGCGCGGAACAACTAGGCTTGCA
Source organism: Verrucomicrobiota bacterium (assembly GCA_003218815.1). Taxonomy (GTDB): domain Bacteria; phylum Verrucomicrobiota; class Verrucomicrobiia; order Chthoniobacterales; family UBA10450; genus Udaeobacter. The sequence goes on along the minus strand of QHON01000042.1, from coordinate 760 downwards.
ACGAATGGTGGCGCAGAACCGGGAAATGCACCGAACCGATTTCACAGTGTCGGTGGATGCGGCACGCGGCGTGACCACCGGAATCAGCGCACACGATCGCGCGACGACCATCCAGGCGATCGCGAATCCGAAGTCAGCGCCCGATGATCTCGTGCAGCCGGGGCATGTTTTCCCATTACGCGCCAAGGATGGTGGGGTGTTACGGCGTGCCGGTCACACCGAGGCGGCAGTCGATCTTGCTCGTATGGCCGGATTGCAACCGGCGGGCGTGCTTTGCGAAATTTTGCACGACGATGGCACGATGGCCCGTTTACCGGAGCTAATGGAATTCCGGAAAAAGCACGGGCTGCGCATTTGTACAATCCAAAGTTTGATCGCGCGTCGACGCGTCCGGGAAAAGCTCGTGGAGTTGGAACAGATCGTAAAAATGCCGACCGACTATGGTGATTTTGATTTACATTTGTATCGGGCGAAGCTCGACGGCGGGCATCATCTGGCGCTGGTCAAAGGCAAGATCGACAAGAGCAAACCGACGTTGGTCCGCGTGCACAGCCAATGTCTTACCGGCGATGTTTTCGGCTCACGCCGATGTGATTGTGGAAATCAATTGCACGCGGCGCTCCGCCAAATCCAGGAGGAAGGCAACGGCGTCTTGGTTTACATGCGGCAGGAAGGCCGCGGTATCGGATTCGCGGCAAAAATTCACGCTTACAAATTGCAGGAGGAAGGGCTCGATACGGTAGAGGCGAACGCCAGGCTT
>QHON01000041.1 GCA_003218815.1 Verrucomicrobiota bacterium | reverse complement strand
GATGTTCACGAATCGCAGACCGAGCAGGCTCAGCACGATGCGGCTGTCGATTTTCTCCAAGCGCGCGACGAAAGGTGAGGTGAGGTAAACCAAATGCGCGACCCAGTACATCGGATAAAGGCGCAGGAACCGGGCGCGATACCATGCCGTCCATGACACCGGCCCCTTCGCCGCCCGGCTCGCTGTCGATTGCATCAGGACCCAGCCACTTAGGATGATGAAAACGCCGACCGCATGGAAGCCGAGTCCAGAGAGCTTGACCCAGATGTATTTCAAGATAGTCGCAGCGCTGGCGGCGAAGCTGTGCCAATCGGCGGGCGGAAGTATCCCGTGCTCGAAGTAAGTCCGGAAGAAATGGAAGTAAACGACCACGAGAATGGTCAATCCTTTTGCCACATCAAGCCAGAGGAGTCGCTTCATCGCCGTTCGACTTAACAGTGCGTGGGAAAAGTAGGAAGTAAGAAGTCTGAAGGCGAAGTCAGACCGGATTGTAATATGGTCGTAATCATTTTCGGAGTCTCGGGTTCTGGGAAGACCACCATTGGCCAGTTACTCGCGCAAGAGCTCGGCTGGCGCTTCTATGAGGCCGACGATTTCCACTCGCCGGCAAATGTGGAGAAGATGCGCCGGGGCGTTCCGCTGACGGATCAGGACAGATGGCCGTGGCTGGAGAGTTTGCGCGAGCTGATCAAACGGTGCGTTGCCACAGGAGAGGACGCCGTTCTGGCTTGCTCCGCGCTGAAGGAAGCATATCGCCGATATCTCCAGGTGAACGCTAAGGTGAAGCTGGTTTTTCTTCGCGGAGAGTACGCTCTCATTGCCGAGCAACTCCGGCGCCGGCGCGGACATTTCATGAATCCAGGATTGCTTGAGAGTCAGTTTGCCGATCTGGAAGAACCACGACCCGGAGAAGCTAGTATCGTGATTGAGTTGGGACGAAGCCCGCGCAAACTCGTGCAAGAGATCAAGAGCAAACTGCGAATCCGGCGTTGAACGTTTGGGTTCGCCGCCGGACGAGTCGTCGGTTTGGCGGACCGGACTGGCAGACAACAGAGCATCCGGACTGGCATTCATCGCCGAATACAATATCCGTAGTTCTTGTGAAACGGCTGCTCCGAACAATTGTCGTCTGGCTATCGATCGTCGCTCTGTTCGCTACAACTGAAGTGGCGGAAGCGGGACCATTCCGGGACTTTTTTAGAGCTGTAAGCCGCTCGATCGCGCACCCGGAAGCGAAGCCACGATCGCACCGGAGCAGTCGTAAGCAGAATAATGAAGCTCCGCCGAGCGATGCGTCCAACGATCAAACTTCGGGCGGCCCGCTCCCTACAGCTCCGAATAGGCGCAACGTTAATGAAGCTCCGCCGACTAACGTGTCGAATAGCCAAGCTTCAGGCGGCCCAGTTCCTGTGGCTCCGAATGGACACAACGTCCGCGCAGCGAAGGCAGCTCGGGCTGCGAAAAAAGGCAAAAGCGGATTGCTTTACGGAACTCCAGTGCCTGGCAAACAAGGCTTAGTTACGAGTCCGTTCTCACCGGATAACGGTTACATTGACGTTCGCAATTTTCCGCCCGGAACCGAAGTGAAAGATCCTTACACAGATAAGATTTTCCTCACGCCGTAACGATATCTCCACGAAGCGATGGAGCGGTGTGTTCAGGAGCTTCGAGGCAAGATAGACCACGTGATTAAGTCGGTACGACTTCGGACAATTAGGAAGGTGGAAGGAAGAATTTAGAAGTCAGGCCCAAACGCCAACGGCCCGATGTTAAACTCAGGTTTCAGCTCGCGCGAAACCTGTCCGCATGGTCGCGCGCAAACCGCGTAAACGCAGTTGCGGATTTGCCCGTAACTTTCTCAATGTCGGAGGTCACGGCGGTCCAACGATTCTGTTTGTTACCCGCGTGTAGTTCCATTAACGCGTCCACCTGCCACTGCGGCAGTCCGGCTTGAAGCATTCCGTCGCGTGCGGCGGACTCCGGCACGTCGACGTAGTTGATCTCGCGACCTGTCACTTCGGCAAGGATCGATGCTACTTCTGCGATTCCGAGCGCCGCCGGGCCGGTCAGCGTGTACGTTTTTCCATCGTGGCCGTCGCTTGTCAGTGCCTCGGCGGCGAGAGCTGCGATGTCGCGCGTATCGACAAAGCTCGCTCTACCGTTTCCCCACGGCAGATAAATCGCACCATCGCGGGGCGGAAAGTAGTTGATGAAATTTTGCATGAAGGAATTCGGCCGCAAAAATGTGAACGCGAGACCTGATTCGCGAACATGTTGATCGCTGGCTGCGTGCCATTTTCCAAACGCGAATGGCGGCTCAGTGTCTGCGCCAATAACAGAAAGTTTTACAATGTGGCGCACGCCGGCGCGTTTCGTTGCATCGATAAACGCATTGGTCACTGCCACCTGATTTGGTATGGGCGGCGGCAACAGGAAAACCTTTTCGACGTCTTTCAGCGAGTCAGGGAAGGATGCCGCGTCTTCAAAATCGAATGTCGCCAGCGCGATGTTAGCGCCGAATTGTTTTCTTGCTTTGGCTTGATCGCGAACGCCGGCCCGTACCGGCACTCCGTTTTCCGAAAGTATTTTTATGAGATCTCGTCCGATCGTGCCCGTTGCTCCAGTTACCAAAACAGTTTTCTCCATGAGGGTTCGTTATAGCGAACCAGGGAACGCCGCAAGAGCGATCGCTATTTTAAGGCGCACGAGTGACGGAAGGGAAAGCCATGGGGGAAAATAGGAAATAGAATAGAGCGATGCGGGACCAGCGATATGCACCGTAAGCCGTGAGAAAAGTGAAACGGGAAATGAGCGAATGAAAGACTAAAGTAAAACTTGAACAGCCGCGACAAAAGGGAGGGAATCAGAATATGTTCGTCGGACATTACGGAGTAGCTTTTGCGGTCAGGAGCGAGAGAAACCAGATCCCGCTATGGGTTCTTTTCGTTGCCGTGCAGTTGCTGGATTTTCTCTGGGCGCCATTTGTCCTGCTCGGCATCGAGAAGGTGCGAATGGTCCCGGGGATCACGGCGACAAATTCGCTTGATCTCTATTACATGCCTTACACCCACAGCCTCGTTGGTGCGCTGATCTGGTCCGGAACTGCTTTTTTTATCTACAAACTCGTGCGAGGCGCGAAGACTTCAAACACAGCGGCATTGATCGTCGCTTTTGCTGTCTTTTCTCATTGGGTCCTGGATTTGATCGTCCACCGTCCCGATCTCGCCATCTACGATGACGTTCTGAAGATCGGCTTTGGTCTTTGGAATCACAGGGGCTTGGAATTTGGTTTCGAGATCGCGATCCTCGTCGGCGGTATTCTCATCTATCTCAAAAGAAACAGTTCGATCGCGCGAAAGGCCGGTATCGTCGCTTTCGGCGTTGTATTGATTCTCATCCAGGTGTGGAACACCTTTGCCGGCCGGCGGCCTACCTCGGATCGAACATTCGCAATAACGGCTCTAATCTTCTATACGCTTTTCGCCGGCATTGCATTTTTGCTAGAAAAGCGGTCCAAGCTCGCCACTGGACGAGTTCGTCCGATTGTCGAACCGGACTGACATTAAGGAGTGGCAGCGGAGCTGGCGCTTAGACCAGATTTCGCAATGTCCGTTTTCTCGGTAAGCTCACGCCGGGACATAGATTGCATAGCCGCGCGGCGGCGCCCAGAGATCGACCCAGCCCGAGTCGTTGGTCGATTTTTCCCGCGGTACGCCGAGGTCGTCGTGCCCGCGCCAGGCGGCCGGCACGAAGCTCGTATTGTTCCACCGTGTCTGGACCCACGCACCGTTCCAATTGCCGCGGTTGTTCAGGACAAAGATTAGCCCGCTTTGGTTGCCGAGGCCCGAACGCTGCATGATGTAGAGGTCGTCGTCGACGAAGAGTACTTGTGCCGAGCCGGCAGCATTTTGTTCGTGAACTTTGATGAGCGCGCTAATGCCGCTTTCATTGTCCGGCTGGGCAAGGTCCCAGTCGAAGTAATCCTGCCAGAAGACACACGGATAACCTTCGTGCGTGAAGATGAAAGCGTACGCCAGCAGTTTGTCATTGATGATAGGACTGTCGCGCACGACGTCGTGGTTCTCCACAAAGGTGACGGCCTGGGCCGGACGATCCCACGTGAGTACTCCGCGCTCGGCGAGGTTGCGGAGACTGAAAGCGTAACTGTCGCACAAATCGCGTAGACGCCAGCGGAGCGGGAAGTCAAACGCGCCGACCGGATTGTCCGACCACGCATTGGCTTGATCGAGCCAGTCATCAATCGTGCGTTCGCTGTCCCAACATTCGCCGACCCCATACGGCTTGAAACTGACGCCGCCCCGCAGCGCGCGCAATTCCTGGATCGAACGGACCATCCAGGCGCCGTAACCTTTGACCATGTCGTAGCGGAATCCGTCGAAACCGATTTCTTCCAAAAGCCAGCGGGCGTAGCTGATGAGCTCGGTATAAACTATCGGGGCGCGATGACAGAGGTCCGGCATCTCGCCAAAGGTGGCGCCATCCCAAGTCTCGTACCGGCTCGGATGAAAGCAGCTCCAATCACGGCGGAATTTGCCGCTTCCAGGTGAGAAATTCGTCCAGCGCAATTGGCCGTCGATAGGATTCAGTTCCTGGGCGTCAGCGCCGCTGTTATGATTAAACACTAGGTCGGCGTAGACTTGCAGGCCTTGAGCCTGAGCGGACTGGATCAGGGCTAACAGCTCGGCTTTGGAGCCGAACCATGTGGGCACGCCGCCTTTCTGATCGAACTCGCCCAAGTCGTAGTAATCGTAAGGATCGTAGCCCATCGATTTCCAGCCGGCCGCTTTGTTCGCGGGCGGAAGCCACAAGGCCGTGAAACCTGCCTGTGCGATCGACGGCAGTTTGGATTTGATAAGGACCCACCACTGATGTTCGCGGTTTTCCGCTTTGGGACAATCCCAATAAAAAGCCTGCAATATGGCACCCACAGTTCCCGTTCCCTTTCTGCGTTGAGAGGCGTCGCCATGTTACACTTCGAATAATGCTGGACAAGCAGCAATCGGAATCACCGGCACATTCGGGCCGAAGTCGGCGTGTTCATTCGATGCAGCTTGAGTGAGGGACAAAACAATGACGTGACACTGGGTAGGTTTTGTCATTAACTCGGTATTCAGCGCTAGTCGTGTCCGCGACCGGCTGGAGCAATATTGGTCTCATATGAAACCCAAGAATCTGAGCAAGAAAATCCGCCGGCTGGAAGTTCGCCTGCAAAAGGGTGCGAAGAAGCTCGTCAAGCTGAAACAGAAACTTGAAGCGGCAGTGGCGGCCAGCGCGGCTAAGAAAAAAAGGAAATCGGCCGTCCGCGCTGGTGAAGTTCGAATACAAACGGCTGCTGTTAAGAGACCAAGTGCCGCCAAAAAAGTGAAGAGAAGACTCAATCTGACCCCAGAACGTCGTGCGCAACTCGCGGCTGCGATGAAAGCCCGATGGGCCGCCAAGAGAGCAGCGGCAGGCGCGACTACGCAAAACACTTCGATCGAACAAGGGTTTACACCGGGACAGGGCCCTCAACCGCAGTAAAGCGGCGCAGCGGCGACGCTGCATGTCAGGCGGTTCGCTGCCGGAGCGCCGAGGCGCAAATTTTTACACTTGCATCGCGATTTATTTCGACTATGTTTAACCAGATGGTTAAATATACGCCGGATGTTCTGAATCGCACGTTCGCCGCACTGGCCGATCCAACGCGCCGGCGCATCCTCGCGCATCTGGCGCACGGTGACAGGTGCGTTACCGATCTGGCGCGACCGCACCGGATGTCGTTGCCGGCGGTTTCGAAACATTTACGCGTGCTGGAGAATGCCGGATTAATTCGTCGTAAACGCTACGGACGGGTGCACGAACTAAAATTGGAAGCGTTGCCGATGAAGAAAGCCGCGCAATGGATCGAGGAGTATCGCCGATTTTGGGAGGGATCACTCGATCGTTTGGCGGACTATTTGGAAAAGACGAACAAACGAGCCGACCAGAAGGGGAGGGCGTAACGTATGTGTCCCGTGTGTGTAGCAAACATGACGCTGATCGCGGTTGGCGCGACATCGAGTGGCGGATTAACCGCCTTCGCGATGGGGAAGTTTTATAAAAAGAAACAAACGAAAGAAAACAGAGGAAACCAAAATGAAACTAGAACAAATGGAATCGAAAACAAAAGTGAACCAAATGAGCCATCCGGAAGTCGTGTCGGAAGCTGAGTGGCTCGTCGCGCGGAAGGACTTGCTCACCCGGGAAAAGGAATTCACCCGTCAGCGGGATGCGCTCAGCGCAGCGCGGCGCAAGCTACCGTGGGTCAAGATCGACAAGGAATACATCTTTGACGGTCCGGACGGCAAAGAGACGCTGGCCGATCTCTTTGAGGGACGCAGCCAATTGATCGTTTATCACTTTATGTTCGGCCCGGGATGGGAAGAAGGCTGCAAAAGCTGTTCCTACCTGGCCGATCACTTCGACGGGGCCAATTGGCATCTCCCACATCGCGATGTGACGTTCGTAGTTGTATCGCGAGCGCCACTGTCCGAGTTCGAACCGTACAAAAAGCGCATGGGCTGGCGCTTCAAATGGGTGTCATCTCACGGGAACGACTTCAATTTCGACTATCACGTGTCGTTCACGAAGGACGACGAGGCGAAGGACAAAGTTTATTACAACTACGGAACGGGAGAGTTCATAAGCGATGAACTTCCCGGCCTGAGCGTATTCTATAAAGATGCAAACGGTGACATCTTCCATAGTTATTCGACTTATGCGCGCGGGCTCGACATCCTTGTTGGCGCGTACAACTTCCTTGATCTGGTGCCAAAAGGCCGGAACGAAAATCCGGAGTCAACCATGGATTGGGTCCATCGTCACGACCAATACCCTGCCTAAGCAGAAGCCGAGGAAAATATGACTACGAAAAACCATTTGGCGGAAGCGGTTGTCATCGAACGAACTTTCAACGCGCCTATCGCGCGGGTTTGGAAAGCGCTCACTGATGCGGAGGATATGCGGCGCTGGTATTTCGACCTGAAGGAATTCAAGCCCGAGGTAGGTTTTGAATTTGAATTCGCTGTTGAGCATGAAGGCATGAACTATCATCATCTTTGCAAAGTCACTAAGGTGATTCCGCAAAAGACGCTCGCCTATACCTGGCGGTATCAAGGACACGAGGGCGATTCACTAGTCACGTTTGAATTGTTCGCCGATGGCGACAAAACGCGCCTGAAGCTGACCCATGAAGGTTTGGAGACTTTTCCGAAAACTCCTGCGTTCGCGCGCAAGAATTTCGAGGAGGGCTGGACCCAAATTATTGGTTCATCACTCAAAGCGTTTGTCGAGAGTGATGATGCTGGGCGGGGTTAAGGTAACAACAGTGATACCTTGCTGACGAAAGGAGACATATGGCCGCAACGAAAAACTTATCGCTCGAAATCAAGCGTCTGATCAAGGCTCCGCGTGAACGGGTTTACGCCGCCTGGACCGATGCCGCGCAAATGAAGCAATGGTTCGGCCCAGAAAATGTCCAAACTCGCGACCTAATCGCTGACCCGCGGGTAGGCGGAACTTTTCGCTGGGACGTCACCAATCCGGAGGGAGAAGAAATGACCATGCGCGGCGAATACCGTGAGCTTCAGCCAGGTAAAAAAATCGTCTTCACCTGGCAATGGGCAGACGATGAGGATTGGGAAAACCATGTCAGCATCGTGACGGTGGAACTCGCCGACGCCGACGGTGGAACTGAACTCCGCTTAACTCACGAGCAACTGCCAAACGAAGAATCCCGCGACGGCCACACTCGAGGCTGGGAGAGCGCGCTCGACAAATTGGAGAGATTATTTAGCAGTAAACTAAACTTAAAATAAAAGGAGGAAATATGAACACGGAAGAAGTGGCAAAGAAAGTAGTGGAGCTAACCCGCAAACAGGCGTGGAAAGAGGCGATCGAAAGCTTGTACTCAAAAGACATTGTCAGCGTTGAGGCCCGCGCAATGGAGGGCGGCTCGCCTGAGAGTCGTGGCATCGAGGCAGTGCGTGGCAAGACCGATTGGTGGGTGAACAACATGGATGTGCACAGCGCGAAAGTTAGCGGACCGTTCGTTGCCCACGATCGGTTCGTGGTGCAGTACGACATCGACGCGACGGACAAAAATTCGAAGAAGCGAATGCAGATGTCGGAAGTTGGCGTTTATACGGTCAAGGATGGAAAGATTGTGCGCGAGGAGTTTCTGCCGCTGGCAGAGTAAAAGGACTGATTCGCGGAAATCCTTTCCCGCATGATTCTTAAAGGGCTGGCGCAATAGGCGTCAGCCCTTTTTTGTTCAGCACGGAGAAGACTATTCTTTATATTTGGACGTGGAGTTGAAGCCGTGCCGGATCGTTTCGCTGTTGCCCGCTGCCACGGAGATCGCGGCTACACTCGGATTAACGGACGAAATAGTTGGGGTTTCGCATGAGTGCGACTATCCAGCTGAGACCAACGTGTGCCCGCGCGTGACGCATTGTCCGATGCATGGTGCCGGCCTAACGAGCGGCGAAGTGGACGAATGGGTGCGCCGCGCACTGCGTGAGAACGGCACGATCTATACTATTGATGAGCCGCTCCTGCGCCAGCTCCGGCCCGATGTCATCCTCACACAAAAATTGTGCGATGTCTGCGCGGTCGGTTATGGCACAGTCGCGCAGCTGGCCGAAACGTTGCCAGGTCCGCCGCGCGTCGTGAACTTGGAGCCCTCGAGGTTGTCGGACATTTTCGACGACATTCGACGTGTCGCAGAAGTGTGCGGCGTGTCGCCAGTCGCCGACGAAGTGATCGCACAATTATCGGCACGTGTGGAGGCGGTGCGGCGTCGCGCAAGCCGCACTGCAAATCGTCCTCGCTGTTTTTTGATGGAATGGGTGGATCCGCCGTTTTGTTCCGGTCATTGGGGACCCGAACTGGTCGAGATCGCGGGCGGACTGGATCTGTTAGGTCGCAAGCATCAACCCTCAATGCAGATCGATTGGCAGGCAGTGCTCGACGCTCGTCCGGAAATCATCGTGCTCGCCCTTTGCGGCTACGATATTGATCTTGCACGGCGCGATTATCAATTGCTCCAGCGTTTTCCCGGTTTCGATTCGCTGCCCGCGGCATGTCGGGGTGAGATTTATGCCGTCGACGCCAGCGCTTATTTCGCTCGACCAGGTCCGCGCATTGTCGATAGCCTCGAAATTCTTGCTGGAATTTTGCATCCGGAAGAGTTCCTCGAGTTCGCTCCGCGTCGGACCGATGATGCGCGGGTTGTTCGCGTTACTCCGCAACCGGCTCAAACCCAGCGAAACCGTCATCGGCTTCCGAGGTCTTAAGCGGCAATTGCGGGAGCACTAAAGTTGCAGGGCCTTACGAAGATGCGGAATGAGACGCTTACTGAACTCGACTGAGTCGCCGGCGGAGAGGTGCGACCATTCGGGACAATTGAAGCCGCTTAGCTCGGGATAATCTTCATAGTAAATACCAGGTGCACCGGTCTTCTTGATCACTTGATCCCAAATACCGGCGCGCGGCGTTTCGCGGTCTTCGAGTTTCTTTAGTTCTCCGCTCTCCGGAAAACGAACGAATACGATTTTACCTCCACGAGCGCGAAGTTTTTTCACGGCCGTGGCAACGTCATGAAATCGAGCTTCGATTGCTGCACCGATTTTTTTCCCAAACTCTTCTTTGGGAATGTACGTCGGCGGCGGAGGCGGAGTGAAAAGCGGAAGCCAAATTTGTTGAATTCTTTTTTGCAGTTCGCTTCCCGGCCAGGCGCATTCCTCGATCATACGAGCTCGCCGTTCTCGATCCAAAGTACCGAAGTACGGCGGCAGACGCGGCGACACTTGCGCATACGGACGATTGGGAATGGGCAGGCGTTTCAGCAGATCATCGAGGGTCAGCTCCTCCTGCTTGAGGAACGCGACATGTTCTTCCAATGGCATCGCCAGATATTGGCTGGCACGTTGGGCGGGCGTTTGCGTGTGCGACCGGCGCACTGCTTTTTCCCCGCGCTCCATCGGCGGCGTGCCGGGCGGGGCGACGAACATGCGCGGTACCACGCTGCATATAATCGTTCCGTGAAAACTTTCATCGTTAGCGAGATCGGCCAACACCGGGTAAGCGCAGCTTCCGCCCATCGCAAGCTGGACGGGACGTTTGCCTAATCCTTTTTGCAGCTCATCAAGATCGAGATCGAACCAGGCGCGGGAATCACCGATGATGACGATGGATTCAGGTTTTACGCTCCGGCGTGTCATCGTCCAGAGATCCTCGTTATCGTTGAGCGTGGGTCGGTAACCGATCGAGCGACAATAGAACTCCCACGCGGAGGCGGCAGCGATGACGATCAGCACAACAACGACGGTCAGGCCGCGCCACGGCAACGGTGGAATCGGTCGTTCGTAATCCCGAGGAATTATTTCTGACGGCTTGGCGAAGAATAAACGCGGCAACCGAAGTTTGCGTTTAAAATTGGAAGTAGATGAAGGCATTGCTGTTTCCTTGAGTGAGAATGATGGCGCAGGCCATCAAGGCCCATGCCGCCGTTACGACCCAGCGCGGCAGACGCGTCACAGCCGTTTCGATATTGCTATCGCGTAACGACCAATGCACGAGAATCATGCCGGCGGTGACGAGCGCGATCTGCAACATTTCACGCGTGGTAAGAATGGCGTCGCCGTGCGCGTGTCCGCCAAACATGCCGTCCAACATTCGGGCGGCGACCGTAAAATCGGACGCTCGGAAAAATACCCACGCTACGCAAACGGCGATGTAAGTGGCGAAGCCGCCGAGGAGTCGAGTCGCGAGATTGTTGACCCACTCTTTGTTCTCGAACAAACCGCGAATAACCCGTTCGATGACAAGATACGAACCGTGAAGCAAGCCCCATACGACGAACGTCCAGGCTGCGCCGTGCCAGAGGCCACCTAGGAACATGACAATGACGAGATTCGTCCCGGCGCGGACCGGACGGACCTGATTGCCGCCCAGCGGAATGTAAAGGTAGTCGCGCAAGAAGGTCGAAAGCGAGATGTGCCATCGCCGCCAGAAATCGGAAAAGCCGATGGCCGCGTACGGAAAACGGAAATTATCCTTCAGATGAAAGCCAAGGCAGAGTGCCGCGCCGATGGCGCAGGTGGAATAGCCGGCGAAATCAAAAAATATCTGGCCGGCAAATGCCATCACGCCGAGCCAGGAATCGAGCGCGACGAGCGGACCGGCGTAACCAAAGATACGATCGGCCGAACCGGAAAGCATCGTGTCGGCGAGCACGATTTTTTCGAACAAACCGAGAGTCATAAGCAACAATCCCCACAAAAACTGACCCGCGCGCAAACCCGGCGGCGTGACAAGTTGCGGAAGAAAATCACCGGCACGAACAATTGGTCCAGCGACCAGCTGAGGGAAAAAAGAGACCGCCAGGACAAAATCGCGCAGTGATTTTGTCGGCTGCAAAACGCCGCGATAAATGTCGAGCGTGTAAGACAGAGAATGAAACGTGTAAAAGGAAATGCCAACGGGCAGAAGAATATCGAGATGCGGTGGCTGGTAGATGATACCGATGCGCGCGAGCAGCCATTGAAAATTTTGGAGCAAAAAGTTCCCATATTTGAAGAACCCGAGCATGCTCAGGTTCATGCAGACGCTGCCAACCAACCAGACGCGTCGCGAACGGCGTCCTTTAGCCGTGGCAATTCGTCTGCCGAGCCAAAAATCCATTGCCGTCGTGGAAAAGAGCAGCGCGGCAAATGGCGGGTTCCACGCGCCATAAAAAACGTAGCTCGCCACCACGAGGAAATATTTCCGCGCGTTCCAGGAACGCATGCTCCAGTACACGGTCACAACGACAGCAAAGAAGACGACGAACGTGAGTGAATTGAAGAGCATGGCCGGCGCGCGATTGCTTATCTAAGAAGGCATGGTGGTGGCCAGTACATTTTTCCAGATCATTCCGCGGGATTGATTCTGATCTCGCGACAAAGAACAAGATCGAGGAGGTGATTAGTCGGGAGGCCGGAAAAGTAAACGCGAACTTTACTTCCGGCCAAACACATCCCGCAGTTCGTCTTTGGCACGTTCCAGCACGCGCTTCTGCTTTTGAGAAAGAGATTTGCCTGCGCGATTTATATAGAAGTTGAGCATCGACATCGCGGATTGATAAGGCGTGCCCTTGCGCCGCTTGCTGGCCTGCGCAGAGCGTTTGAGCGAGAGCGCGATCCGGCGCGGATTAGTTGATTTAAAAATC
>QHON01000093.1 GCA_003218815.1 Verrucomicrobiota bacterium | reverse complement strand
ACCAGCTCGAAAATCGTCCCAAAGTCCCAGTAGAGATCGGCGAAAACCGCTTGGCTCGCGAACAACATGGCGCCAACTGCTGCACCTGCGTGCGATTTTGTGAAGTGCCTAAGAAGAAAATAGGCGAGTGCCGTATTCGCAGTATGTAAGAGCCAGGCCAGCCAATGATAAGGAGCTGAATTGAGGCCAAACAATCGCATGAGTGCCCAGTAGCAAATCATTCCGACGGGTCGAAAGTACGCGGGATCTGGGTTGACGACCTGTCGGACCATTTGCGCAAAATTCGTTCGCTGAGAGCCATACGCAACGGCTGCTCCAAGCGAAAGGGCTGACAACACGAGAAGTGTGCCATGCCGGTGGGAAAATGGAACGAATGGGTGATTCGCAGTGTAATCTGCTCGGCCCGCAGCGTAATCGAATGACGCGACAGCATCGAGGGCGCTGTCGACTGCAATGATCTCTCGAACATAGGCGGTCACGCAGAACAATGGAACAACCAGCAGCGCGAGCAAAATCAACACGTGTGTCTTCACGATGAGCGAATGCGATCTAACGAGAACAAGCTGAGCCACCGCTGGCGAGAGCGAGCGTGGCAAACACCAACAGCTGTTTCATAAAATTAACTGTGCGCATCGCGACGGGCCAGCGGTTGGCTCCAGCGATTGGTTAGGCGACTTCATTTTCGAGAGGAGAGAAGCCGTTCGAGGTTCCGTTCCATTGGCGTCCAATCACTTGGATTAGCGCGGTAGCCATGGCGATAATCGACAAGTTGGGGAATAAACATGTCCAGTGCCTTGTGCGCTGCGTGGGGATCGTAAAGGAGAACAGTGGCGTCCATGAATGCGTGAGTCTCGATTCGATCTATCGCACCGTCCGTATCTCCGGCTCTGAAGCTTTTGAGTGCAGTGAAGTCACTGAGAAAGTCGCCGTCGATCATGGCGAATGTCACACGGCGCTGTCGCTGCTCACCAACCCGATAGCCAGCTAAGCCACACACCAAACCTGTCAGAATGATGGGAAGGATCACGCGGAGAAGTTTCAAAGGGTTTGTTTCAGACTGCACGTCGTAGTCGCCTAACGAGAACAAGCTGAGCGATCGCTGCCGGCAGCGAGCTTGGCTGCAACTGAAACGGTTTTAATCATGCGAAACACAACGTCACGCCGGGCAGCGATTCGCTCCAGCGCTTGGTTAGACGCATTACGTAGTAACTTCACTGTGGCGCCTTACTAAGCTCTTCTCTCAATACGCTCGACTTTGGCTTGGTGGCTTCGATGAACTCAAGAATCTTTTGCCGCTGCGGAGCGTCCAACTGCCATGGACGGTGGTAAAAACTCGCGACCTCATGTGCCAACATCGACTTCGCGTGCTCGGTATCGCCAGCTTCGAGCTTTGTAAGCACGGCTAGGCTGAGCATGCAACTGTATTCCTGTCCGTGCTCGAGGGTAGTCATGTGCTCAGGGATCGCTGCTCGAAGGACTCGCATGTAAAGTGAAGCCATCACCGATGCACCAATCGCCGCGCCGACGACGGCAGCTGCGAACCACGCGAGGTAACGTTTCATGCGTCTAACGAGACAAAGATGAGCTGCGGCGAGCGAGGGCGCGCGTCGCAGCAGGATGAGGAAAGGAAGTCATGAGAAACTAGATATAACGCCGGCTCGCCGTCAGCTCCATCGATTGGTTAGGCCTTTCGATTCTCAGAAGGTAATGCACGCGATATCGCCCAACCTACGACAAGAGCAATGACCAGTGCCACGAAGCACTCGAACGCCAGAAAGAAGGCACCGAGGATTGCAGTGGATGAGGTGCTCGTGAAGATATCAATGTAGCCTGGAATAAAGACGATAAGGATGCCGGCCAAGCCGCTGAGAGCCACGCATCGCATGCGCGGTGGTGGCAGGCGATGTCCGGCCCATGCACAGGCCGCAGAAAGGGCGGCAAACGGGACAAGGCTGGTAGATATGAGAAAAAGCACGATAAACAGACCGCGGCCAGTGATGAACACACGCGGTGTGAGCGCGATGCAAGCTACGGCGATGATCGGAGCCAGAAAGCCGAGGGCAAGAGGCAATAAGGCCCAAAGTCTTCGTTCGTTGCGCGGGGTCATAGGCCTAACGAGGAGGAGCTGAGCCACCGCTGGCGGCGGCGAGCTTTGCTTTCACTTCATCCTTCATAAATCATCCTTCAGCCTTTCATTACAACGGCCAGCGGTTGGCTCCAGCGATTGGTTAGGTCTTGGGAGCTTCATAGGGACCTTGCTGCTCCTTCACGTGGGGAGGTTTCTCTGCAAAGCGAACGCTTAGAAGCTGGCCGAAAATGAGCGCGCCCAACGCGAAGAGTGCTGCGGCTAGGAGAGCACTGTGGACATGAAAGATCAGGAACACTCCCCAAATGGCTGCGCAGAACCCCACTAGGATGCGAGAGGGATAATCGACTTCCAGCCACGTCTGACACGAGGTGCATTGCCACTCCCCATGAAATGGCCGTGAACTGAAGAGGCGGCGGTAGCCCACATGTTGGCGGCACGCTGGACAGCAATGGCGACGGAATCTCGGCAACAGGGCGCGCATAAGACCTAACGAGATATGGATGGAATTTTTCCGTAATATCTTACGGAATTATTCCGTCTAATCCGCTCGCTCGTCTGGGAAGAATCCGATAAAAGCGGCGTCATGGGAGAATTGTGGCGAATCATTCGGCATTTAGGAAGCGGAATCATTCGATCTAATCCGCTTGGACGACGGCGGGGATTCTTGCGGCTGTGCTGGGGTTGATGGCACGTGTCAGGGGCGAGCCGACGTGCCAGTGCCGGCCTCGCGTTTGAGCTCCACGAGGATCATATGCATAGGCTTATCGCCAATGTTCTCCGCGGCATGGGTCAAAGGGTCGCGATAGATAACGTCGCCCGTTTGGAACGTGCCCTCCGTGATCTTGCCATCTGCTGCGTAGTTGCGATACCGACCCCCTGCCAAAACATAGATGACGTAGGCGGGGTGCGAGTGCACCTGCTCTTTGGTACCGGGTGGCAAGATAGCTTCGAGAACGCGGACACGATCGTTTTCGAACCTGACGCGTATTGTCTTAGAATTGACGACGGCCGGATCTTGCGCGTATGCAGGCGTCACCCAGAGGCCGACGGGTAACGCGACTGTAATTGCGAGGATGATTAGAGATCGGATAGGCACCACGATGGCTTCCTGTTGGGTCAATTTCAACTCGTCTTCGTCGAACGGGATCCACCGGAATTGTGTTGCGCGCGTCTTTTCTCAATGTCATCGCTCAGTCCGACCTAGAATCGGCCCGCCCGATTCCGTAAAACGTAGACGCGATAAAGAGGCATCACGCATTTGGTTGCGGGGGCGGGATTTGAACCCGCGGCCTTCAGGTTATGAGCCTGACGAGCTACCAGGCTGCTCCACCCCGCGTCTTGAGGGAATCAATATCATGGAATGCATCGTGAAATCAAACGTAAAAATGATTACTTGACCTCAATTTTGCGATTCTTCGTTCTCACTCAGAATCAGGATTAATGGTAGAAACCAGAGATGACTTTTATCACACCTCAGAATGGAAAAGTTCTGGTCGGGACCGCAAGCTGGTCCGATCCCGGTTTTGTTCAACGCTGGTATCCAAAAGGGATGCGCGCGAGCGAGCGACTCGGCTGGTACGCGCAACACTTTGAGCTGGTCGAGGTGAATTCGACATTTTATTCAGTTCCCGATTTGAGAATGGTCGAGCGTTGGTGTGCCGCCACGCCGGATGGATTCATCTTCGATGTGAAACTCCATCAGCTCTTTTCGTTCCACTCGACGGCCGCTAAGTTATTACGGGCGGATTTGCAACAGCGTGCGGAGACCGATGCAAAGGGGAGGGTTAAGCGCACGCCGGCGCTAGAAGAAGCGATGATTGAAGTCTTTTTGCGCTCGGTCTCGATCTTGCGCGCCGCGGGGAAACTTGGCGTGCTCCTATTGCAACTCTCGCCTGCATTTTCTCCGCGAAAGCATCAGCTTAGCGAGCTTGAGCATTTGATCGAAATGCTGCGCGATTATCAATTGGCGATTGAATTCCGAAATCGTAACTGGGCGATCGGCGGACAGTTAAAATCGACAATCGATTTCTTGAGGCAAGACAATGCGATCTTTGTCAATGTCG
>QHON01000092.1 GCA_003218815.1 Verrucomicrobiota bacterium | reverse complement strand
ATGATGCAATTGTGAGCGTTGGAATGGCCGAACACGTCGGACGCGAGCGACTGCCGGATTATTTCGCAGCCGCTCATCGTGCGCTCAAGCCCGGCGGCGTTTTCCTCAATCAGGCCATCGGCGAGAGCGTCGCATTACGTCCGGATAACAGGAACGGGTCATTCATCGAACAACACGTTTTTCCTGGTGGTGATATTCCACCGCTGCCAATCATGCTGCGCGCGGCGGAGTCAATAGGTTTCGAAATTCGCGACGTGGAAAATCTGCGGGAGCATTACGCGCTGACCCTGCGCCATTGGCTCCGCAGACTGGAAGCGTATCATGCCGAAGCGCGTTCCTTTGTCGATGAAACGACTTATCGTGTATGGCGTCTCTATATTGCCGGCTCCGCGCATGGATTTCGCCGCGGCCACATTGCCGTTTACCAAACCCTTTTCGCAAAGCTAGATCCGTCCGGTCAGGCCCATCTGCCGCTCACCCGGGCTGATTGGTACAGGCGAAATCGGGTCGCGTGACACGCATTACATTTTATTTTTTGTCGGCGTTGACTCCGAAAGCTTTCGCGAGTTGACAGCGCTCGCGTGGCTTCTATACTCGCTACCCTCACGCTTCGATCACGAAGAAGTTTTTCCCCGACAACCGTAACGACATGCCTTCGACTGAAATCATTTTGACCGAGAATGTTCCTGGACTGGGGGCTGAAGCGGACGTGGTAAAAGTGCGGCGCGGTTATGCCCGTAATTATCTTTTGCCTCACGGCAAAGCGCATGAAGTGACGCCAGCGAGTCTTCGACAACTCGATGCTCTCAAAGCGAAGCGCGCCGAACGCGAAGCGCGAGAGTTGAACGAGGCGGAGGAATTGGCCCGTCGAATTGGCAAAGCGCGAATCGCCTTTACTCTGGAAACGGGTGAAACTGGCAAAGCATTTGGTTCAGTAACCGCGCAGGACATCGTTAACCGTCTCAAAAACGAGCTCGGTGCGGAGATTGATCGGCACAAGATCGTTCTGGAGCGCCCAATCAAAGATACGGGCGAGCACCAGATCGCGATTAAGTTGCACCACGATGTAACGGTCCAATTTGTGTTTCAGGTGAAATCAGCGGAAAAACCAAAGGCCGAAGAAATTCCTGCCGAACAACCTGAAAAAAAACATCGATCGCTTTTCAGGAGAAAAAAAGAAACTAAATAAATGCCGAGTTCTCAAGGCTCTCAGCCTGAGAAGCCTCGTAAGACAGCGGGTAACGGCGCTGGCCGAGGTTCAGCGGCTCAAAACGGCGGGAGAGTTTTTCGCACTCCGCCAACAGGTTCTGCGCAGGATATTCACCGTACGCCGCCGAACAGCGTGGAAGCAGAGCAGGGCGTCCTCGGCTCGATGCTCATCTCACCACGCGATACCATCGCGGAATGCGTCGAGAAAATTAACGAGGAATATTTTTACGTCCCGGCGCACCAAACCATCTACACCGTGCTGGTGGAGCTTTGGAATGCGGGCCAGGCGATCGACCTGATCACGTTTACGCAAGTGCTTCGCGATAGGAACCTGCTTGAGAGCCTGGGCGGCGCTGCGTTCGTCACCGGCCTTTTCACGTTCGTGCCAACGGCAGCCAACGTTCAGTATTACATCGACATCGTCCGCGACAAATACATCCTCCGCGAGATTATCGCCGCCGCCACGGAAAGCGTTCGCCGCGCCTACGAGGAACAGGACGAGGTGAATAATCTCCTCGACGAAGTGGAGCAACGAATTTTCGCCGTTGGCGAGGATCGCTTCAAAGGCCAGATGCTCTCGATGAAAGATCAGGTGATGGAAGCGATCGAATCGATCGAGAAACTTTACGAGCGGAAAGGCGGGATCACCGGGATCTCAACCGGCTTCGTCGAGTTTGATCGCATGACGAGCGGAATGCATGGCGCGGAAATGATCGTCATCGCCGCCCGCCCGAGCATGGGAAAAACTGCCTTGGTCATGAACATCGCAGAGCACGTCGCGGTGCAGGAAAAGCTTTCTGTAGGGGTCTTCAGCCTAGAGATGAGCAGCCAACAACTTGTTCAACGGCTGCTTTGCTCACGCGCTCGCGTTAATTTGCAAAAGGTGCGCGATGGATTTTTGGCCGAGCGGGATTTTCCAAGTCTGACGGCAGCCGCATCGAAGTTGGCCGAAGCAAAAATCTTTATCGATGACAGTGCCGGTCTCAGCATTCTGGAGCTACGCGCGAAAGCACGCCGGCTGAAAGCACAACAGGACGTGCAATTGATTATCGTCGATTATCTGCAATTGCTAAGATCGACATCCCGTCGCGCGCAGGATAATCGGCAGCTTGAGATCTCCGAAATCTCCGCCGGTATCAAGGGTCTGGCGAAGGAGCTTAAGATCCCAATCATTGTGGTGGCGCAACTAAATCGGCAGCCGGAGGCTCGCTCCGGCGGAAAGCCGCGCTTGAGCGATCTGCGAGAGTCGGGTTCCATCGAACAGGACGCGGATTTGGTCGGATTACTCGTTAGGCCAGAAATTTATGAGGAGGATGAAGAAGCGCGTGCGGAAAAAGCAGGCGAAGCCGAATTGATTATTGCGAAACAGCGCAATGGTCCGGTCGGGGAAATTCCGCTGACGTTCCTGAAGGAATTCACCCGCTTCGAAACTCGGGCTCGCAACGTGAGCGACCCAGACGAAGCGTTTTAGTTCTTGGGTAGCGCACGCTGCTACCCAAGACTCTGCGCCGCATCGATAACGTGCTGCGCATCAATGCCGCGCTCTTTCATCACTTCGGCGCCAGGCGCACTCAGGCCAAATTCATGCAGGCCGACCACTTTTCCATCGAGACCGACGTATTGATACCAAATCTCGGGAACGCCCGCTTCGATCGCGACTCGGCGCCGGCATGATTTCGGGAGAACCTCTTCGCGATATTCTTCCGATTCGCGCTCGAATCGACCGCCCAGTTCCTTTGCGGCGGCGAGCGCGTGCTGCAATTCACTCCCGCATGACATGATGATGAGATCGAGTTTCCCTTTTTCTTTTTTGGCAATGTAACCGCCGCGCAATACTCCTTCACGACGCAAGTTCGGATCAATGTCATTCAAAATTGGAACGACTTGACGCGTAAGCGCAATGAGGCTCGGGCCATCGGTACGCTGAACGGCGGCGACAAATGCGCCAGTGGTTTCTTCAGGATCGGCCGGGCGAATTACATCCAGATGCCGAATCAAACGAAGACTACTTACCGTCTCCACAGGTTGATGGGTCGGGCCATCTTCACCGACACCAATAGAGTCATGCGTGAAAATGTAAATGTTTGGAAGCCTGGAGAGCGCGCCCAAGCGGATCGAGGCTCGGCAGTAATCAGCAAAAACAAGGAACGTCGCGCCCGACGCGCGAAACATGCCGTGATAAGAAATCCCATTCATGATTGCGCACATTCCGTGTTCGCGGATGCCGAAGCGGATGTTGCGTCCGCTGGGATTGTCCCGGGTGAAATCGCCACCGTCCTTGATATAATTCAAGGTCGATCCATGCAGATCGGCGCTGCCGCTTATGAGTAGCGGCATGGCTTGTGCGATCGGCTGCAACGCTTCACTGCCCGCTTTACGCGTGGCCAGTTTCGAATCTTTCGGGAACTCCGAAATCTTGGACAAAAGATCGGCCGGAACTTTTCGCTTGATTCCGTCATCGAGCATTTTCGCCTTATCTGGATTTTTTGTGCGCCACTCGCCGTAGCTTTTTTCCCAGCGATCGTAATCGGCAAGCAGCTTCTTTTTGTGTTCGGCGAAATAATCGCGTACTTCTTGCGAGACAAAATAATGTTCATCGGGCAAACCGAGACCCTTGCGCCCGGCATCGACGAATTTTGCGCCGGCTTCACCGTGCGCTTTGTAGGTGCCGGCTACTTCCGGAATGCCTTTGCCGATGAGTGTGTGGGCGATGATGAACTGCGGCTTCCCGTTGTCTCGCTCCTTTGCGACGTTTAACGCGTCGAGAAATTGCTGCATGTCTTCGCCATCGATCTCCTGGACATCGAATCCGTACGCCTGAAAACGCTTTCCAGTTTCCTCGCTCTGTGTCTCCTTTGCCGCGGCATCCAGCGTGACCGCGTTGGAATCGTAGATGATGATCAGATTATCGAGACCGAAGTGTCCCGCGAAGGCGCTCGCTTCAGATGCAACACCTTCTTGCATGTCACCGTCGCCCGCGAGACAAATAATATGTTGGTCGAAGATCCTGTGCTCGGCGGTGTTGAAACGGCCTGCCGCCATTTTTGTCGCCACCGCGATGCCGACCGCGTTACCGACGCCTTGTCCCAGCGGACCAGTGGTGCATTCCACTCCGGGAGTATCACCAAATTCCGGATGGCCAGGCGTTTTGCTGTGTAATTGGCGGAAGCGTTTGATTTCCGACATTGGCAAGTCATAACCGCTCAAGTGCAGCCAGGCGTAGAGAAACATGCTGCCGTGCCCGGCAGAGAGGACAAAGTAGTCGCGGTTAATCCACCGCGGTTTATCCGGATTATATTTCAGAGCGTAGCCATAAAGTACCGCGCCCATTTCAGCGCACCCAAGGGGGAGGCCCAAGTGTCCGGATTTCGACGCCTGCACTGCATCCATGCACAATCCGCGGGCTTCATTCGCCGCTCGCGACAGAATTTCGATGTTTAGACTCATGAAAAGAAAGGAAGATTTATGATTTCAGATGTAGGATTAAAAGTGCGAATTTTTATATCGTGGAAGATTCGGATTCGACAATCTGTTTTCCACCCATGAAGTCTCGCATGCCGATAAATCCCAAGCGCGAGAAACTGCAACGTTGGTGAATCCGCCGTCACTTCTTCAGATTGTCGAGCGGCTTGAAGGCCTTGCGGGCAAGTTGCCTTCCAGGATTCGAAAAGCGGTTCTGAGCGAGCTAACGCCGCTTAAGCAACTGTTTTTGCAACAGCGACCACCGCGTTTTCTCTTCACCGGATCGAGCAGAATACCGCTGACGCGAATCATCCACGGGCTTTTTGCGCCCGGCGATTCCACGCAGACACGCGATCTGCCTCTCCGGGTTAGCCGTTGGCACAACGTCAGCCTGTCTGAGCGTGGAACGATCTCAATTCTCGATGCCCGTGAAGCTGATGATTCGGCTTCCATTCAAGTTCGCGACGAACTCAAATTTCAATCCGCCGATGTCGTTTTTTTCCTCGAAGAAGAACAAACGACACCTGAGCTTGAGAAGTGGAAGGTCGATGACTTAATCACGTATCTTGTCTGGAATAACGCCTCCGCAGGAGATGCAAAAATAATCGGAATTATCACTCCCCCGACGGGACAGCCAATCGTATCCGCCGCTACCGAAATCAACGCAACCCGCCTGAAATCGGTGCTCCGCTCGAGCCCGATGCTTCGCGAGCACATTTTGGAAGTTTTGAGTCTGTCTCTGGCGCGCGGCGCTGAGCCGGTAGAGGTCCTGAGTCGTGAAGCGCAAAAACTCATGTCGATCTTAGCACGCGAGCTACCGAACCAGGCCCGAATGGAAATGATTCGGATATCGCAAGACGTCGAAGGCCAGCGCGAACTCGCTCAGGCCCTGATAAAATCTACAACCGCTATCTGCGCAGCAATCGGCGCCCAGCCGATCCCGCTCGCCGATCTACCGATTCTCACGACCTTACAGCTAATAATGGTCGCCGGAATTATGTATGTAAGCGGCTGTGAGCGCAGCCTGCGCGCGGCAGCAGAATTCATAGGCGCGCTCGGCGCCAATGTTGGCGCGGCGATGCTTCTACGAGAAGGCACGCGCGTGATTCTGAAATTCTTTCCTGGATGGGGAAACGTCGTCTGTGGACTGATGGCTGGAACCGGGACATACGCAATCGGCCGAGCCGCAAGCGTATTTTTTATCGAAGGCGTTTCATTGCCAGATGCGCGGCGAATCTATCTCGCGGGTCGCAAAATGCGCGAGCGACCAGCTCTACCGGCCAGCGAGAGGATCGACAAAGCACACGCGAAAACAGACTAACCCCGTCGCCTCTGTGATTGTCGGGGAAGGCATTGAATAACTTGTGAATAAGATCGCCCCATCGAAGGTGT
>QHON01000040.1 GCA_003218815.1 Verrucomicrobiota bacterium | reverse complement strand
CTTGAATTGACTCGCTTGCCTCCGGGGAAACCGAATTTTCCTTATCATTCGCATTCCGCGCAATGGGAGCTGTATCTCGTCGTCAACGGCAAAGGCAACATGCGCCATGACACAGGCACAACGGAAGTGGTCGCAGGCGATGCCTTCATTTTTGCGCCTAATGAGCCGCACCAAATCGCAAATTCCGGCGAGGAAGATCTTGTCTATTACGTAATCGCCGACAATCCGATCGGCGAATCTGCCTACTTTCCAGATAGCGGGAAATGGAAGGTCAATCGACGTTCGGCGTCCGATCGGATTGTGCTAAAAGGTAAGGAGACAGATTATTTTGACGGCGAAGAGTAGATGTTTTCTGTAGAGGCAGCCGTGTTGGCTGCGCACTGGAGAATGCGAGCGACATGCCCGCCGCTACAGGGAAGCAGGTGAAAATAATTTCCGGCGGACAAACTGGCGTTGATCGCGCGGCGCTTGATGCCGCGCTAAAGTATGGAATCGATTGCGGCGGTTGGTGTCCGGCCGGACGTCTCGATGAACTTGGTCGGATTCCGGATCGTTATCCAGTCAGGGAACTGGAACATGGTGGATTCACCGAGCGCACCTTGCAGAACGTGAAAGGCTCCGATGGAACCGTCATTATTTACTCGGGCAAATTGAGCGGTGGCACGGAACAAACGGTTCGGTTCTGCGTCGAGCAGCAACCGCACGAACTGATCGACGCTTCAAAAATTTCCACGGAAGACGCCGCTAGGTTGATTGTCGAGTTTGTCTGCAAGCACAAGATCCACATTCTTAACGTAGCCGGCCCGCGCCAAAGCGAATGGGCGGAGGGTTATCATTATGCTTTCCGCGTGTTGGGTATTTTTCTGGCGTTGTAGCGGCGGTTGAGTCAACCGTCGCGACAACGCCGGAAAACAGGCGCTTGGCACAAGCGCCTCTAAAGCCCTATTCGTATCTGAGCGCTTTGACCGGGTCGAGCCGCGCCGCAAAGTAAGCGGGAATCAGCGCGGCAAACGAGCAGATGAGGAAGGCGCTGATGCAAATAATCGCGACGTCCCTTGGAATGACTTCCGCCGGGATTGCTGAAAATTGATAGACCTCGCGCGGGAAAATCTCGATGTGCAATGTCGATGCCAGCCAATGGCTGAATTCGTTCCGGTAACGGATTAAGGTCATGCCCAGCCCCAAGCCGGTGAGTGTTCCGAAAAGGCCGACGATTGTTCCCTGGCCGAGAAAAACCCAGATTATCTGCGCGATGTTTGCCCCGAGCGCCTTCATGATTCCGATCTCACGCCGCTTTTGCACTGTCACTGTGATGAGCGTGCTCATGATTCCGAAGGCCGCCACCACTACTATGAAGAACAAAAGGAAAAACATGACGGTGCGCTCGAGCCGCACTGCTTCGAAATATTGCCGGTTCATGTCGATCCAGGTTTGAGCGAATTCGGGTGGTTCGAGAAATTGCTCAATCGCTTGTTTTACACGCTCGGCGCTGTACGGGTTATCCGTTTTAACCGTGATGCCGTGTAATGCGTCTCCCAGACCATATAACTCTTGTCCAACGTAAATTGGAACGAGCAAAAACTCAGAGTCGTGCAGGTAATGACCGGTTTCGAAGATGCCGGTGACGGTTAGTTCCTTCGGCAGGATCACGTCGCGCAATTGGTCGATCGCCTTTTTCTCTTCGTCGCCCTTCGCGTTCTCCAATTTTTTAATACCATCCAGAATCTCACCGAGATTACCGGGTGAATAAATCGTTAGTCTGTCGCCGACATGAACTTGCAATTTCCGCGCGAGCTCAACACCGAGCACGGTCGAGTCTCCATCCAGATCCAGCTTGCCGTATTTGATGAATTTTCTTAGCGGAACTACTTTCTCCTCCTGCGTCGGATCCACACCGCGAATCATCGGCGCGAGCCGCCGGTTTTGAAATTCGACGATCACCGGTCCCTGAATGTAAGGAGCGGTCGCAGCCACGCTGGGTGTGTTGTCGATTTTTGTTTTGAGTGACCGCCAATCGCGCAAGATATCTTCGGTGCTCACGAGGATGTGCGCATCGAAGTCGATTACTTTTTGGCGTAGCTCGCGGTCAAACCCGGTCATTACCGAAATCACGAGAATTAGCACCGTCACCCCGAGCATCACCCCCAACACTGAGATCAACGTGATGATGGAAAGAAACGTGCGCTTCGGTTTCAAATACCGCAGCGCCAGAAAAACACTAAAGGGCAGTTTCAAATCGGCGGTACCGCGGCTGCGAACACAAGACTTCGCCAACGATGAAAATATAACAGGATCGCGTCAGTGCATAGATGGGTACGAATGAAACACAGATGGGGAGCGGCGGCGAACCCGAATCGACTTGTGTTACAAGTGCAAAGAGAACGCAACATAGGGCCCGATACCGACCACATGCAGTAGCTGGCGTTCAGTGTGGAGAACGGCAAGGAAGACATGACATCGATTTTCATCGAAAGAACTTGCCGTCAGGAAATCGCTGCCTCAGAAGAAAATCTGAGCGGAATCTCAATGGGGAAAAACGTCGAGAAAGGTGATGATAAATCGTGGTCAGTCGGTGCTTTGCCTTCTCGTCTAACAATTCGTCAGCACGGTCAACCTCCAACCGGAGCGACGTTATCCAATCCGGATCCTTAGTGATACAACTCCATGCTGACTCCTGATCATTTCGACCAGGAGGAAGTCGAAGTGCGGGTAACTCGCACAGGAGCTCGGGGCAGCCCATAAGCCGCGAAGTAACGTTGGATATTTTTCTCCAGTTCGCCCGGAAGTGCAGGCATGTCGGCAAAGGCAAATAGCCGAGACAGCCGGTGCCGGCGACGATTCGAACCCACATGTCGAAGTCGCCCCATTCGGGCAACGTTTCATTCCAATATCCGTAGCGCGCGAAGCAATCGCGCCGATGCATTACGCAGCTAGCGGGAATGCCATTCAATTTCCCCTCCATGAATTTTTTGCGCTTCGCGGCGTCGGTCGCCAAATCGAAATCGCCCGGCAACAGGGTGCCACCTGGTTCGCCCCAAATTGGACGGCTGTAAGCCCATTCAGCGCCGCTTTGCTCAAGCCTGCGAGAAAGTAACGCAAGATGATCCGGTAGCCAGATGTCGTCATGGCCAAGGAGTGCAACGTAGTGGCCACGCATTTGGCGGAACGCAAGATTGCGATTTCTATAGCCGAAGCCGGGCCCTTTCGGGAGGTCCAGCCACCGGATACGCGGATCGTTAAATTCCGCCACAACGGCTGCTGTGTTATCGGTACAACCGTCACCAACAATGAATAGTTCCCAGTCGGTCTCCGTTTGCGCCATTACAGACCGAATGGCGAACGCCAACACATCGGCGCGATTATGAGTGGGTGTGAGGATGCTGAACTTCATCCGCCCCGAGGATTGTCGAACTTGTATGGAATTTTGTCCGTATCAGGCGCCAGCCGGAATTTGTCTGGTTGAGCGTGATTATATGGAGCCGTCGGGAAATTCACAACCACCGCGTCCTTGCTACCAATGTTTTGGTTCGCGTGCCAGACTCCGGCAGGGATGTTGATTAGCTGGCGACGATATTCCGACATGGCGACTTTTGCGACAAGGCCATTCGTCGGTGAGCTGGGGCGATCATCGTAGAGAACGAGCAGTAGTTCACCGAAAAGAATGAAGTAGCGGTCTTCATGGAACTGGTGCATGCCCCATCCCTTGATCATGCCCGGTCGCAGGGAAAATGTGTAAGCGAAAACAAGTGGAGCAGGGTGCCAATTCCATCGCGAATCAAACATTTCACACACCGTCCCGCGTTCATCCACGTGTGTCGTCACGTCCCAAACTGTGACTCCGTCCGGCAGTCGGCTGATATTTTCGCCGCGAGACGTGACTGTCCCCGAATCACGAACACCTGAGAGCGTCGTTGTTGTTGCCTTCATTAGTGAAACAACTCAGTTATTTTAAGGCGTGTGATTGTAAATCTTCGAGCGTCACGAATTCCAGCGCGGATGAGTGCGTGGCCTCAAGATCGACTGGTGCCGCGACGTCGTGGTCGAGCGCGTCTTTCCAGCGCGTGACGCAAACGCACCATTTGTCGCCGGGTTGGAGCCCAGGAAACCCCCATTCCAGATGCGGCGTGACCAGATCGTTCCCGTCGAGCACGGAAAAATCGAGAAACTCGCGCGTCACCTTCACGCAGACCGTGTGCAGGCCGAGGTCTTCCGGGCCGGTGCGGCAAAACCCGTCGCGAAAAAATCCGGTCATCGGATCGCGACAACAACATTTCAATTCCGTTCCGAGGACATTCGTGGGCACCGACTAAGATTAGCATGCGAATGTTGCGCTGTTAAAGCGCTCAATCGTTAAATCGCAGCCTTGATTCGTTGAATCGCTAAATCGTTGAACCTGAAGCGCTCTAACGGTAAAACAGGGGCTGACGCGGCACCCTCCAAGATGTCCACTGCAATCGCCTACTGGCTCATCCCAACTGAGCCGACGCGCCGCGTTTTGGCAAAACTGATTGCCGATCTAGCACGGCGATATGACGCCCCTGTTTTCGAGCCGCACGTTACGATCTATCTCGGATCAGATCGGTCTGAGGCAGGCGAGCAAATTGTTTCGCAAGTCGCAACCGTTTGCGGACCAATCCAGTTGAAAACCTTGGATGCACAGCATTCCAGCGAGTTTACGAAAACACTTTTTGTGCAACTTGCATTGAACGCAAACTTGCAGCGGCTAAGCGAACTGATTCGGCAACGATCGCCACGTTCGTCTCATTATCACCTTAATCCGCACATAAGCTTGCTCTACAGGAGAATGTCGCTTGCTGCACGGCGTGAATTAGCTCGCTCAATCAGGCTGCCGTTTTCGGAAGTCGTTTTCGATTCAGTCTGCGCAGTTCGTTGCGCTTCGCCCACGCGTAATCGCGCTGAAGTGGAAGCTTGGCGCGTGATTGCGACAAAATCTCTCGGTGAATAGCTGATTGAAATCTTCGCTGCCAGTCCGAGCGTTTACTAGGTTGTCTGATGGAAGCGAAGACGAAAATTTTTGGCCAGCACGACGAAGCAACGATCAAGCAAATCGAGAGTTGCGTCGCGGCGGGAGGGGACCGCGGCGTCCTTTGCGCCGATGGCCACAAAGGTTATGCGCAACCGATCGGCGGCGTAGTCGCCTACAAAGACAAAATTTCCCTGAGCGGCGTCGGCTTTGATATTGCATGTGGTAATCTCGCTATCCGTACGGACGCGAAGCGCCACGAAATCGCGCCGAAGATCGGCAAGATCATGGATGATGTAGTGCACGAGATTTCATTTGGCATTGGTCGCAAAAGCAAAACGCGTGTCGAACACGAATTGTTTAATGATCCGGCTTGGGAACTGCAACCGATGCGTGGGTTGAAACCGATGGCGGAGGATCAACTTGGCACCGTGGGCGGCGGAAATCACTACGTCGATCTTTTCGCCGATGAAGAAGACCGCATCTGGGTCGGGGTCCATTTTGGGTCGCGCGGCCTCGGACATAAAACGGCAACGCATTTTCTAAAAGCAGCCGGTGGCAAGGACGGAATGGATGTGCCACCAACGGTTGTTGGTGAAAAATCGGAGCTCGGTCACGATTATCTCGCCGGAATGCATTTGGCGGGCCGTTACGCTTACGCCGGGCGCGAGGCCGTAGCACGTTACGTCGCGCGCGAAGTTTTAGGCGCGAAGATTCTCGAAGAGGTGCACAATCATCACAATTTCGCTTGGCGAGAAAAACATTACGGAAAGGAATATTGGGTCGTGCGCAAAGGTGCGACGCCGGCGTTTCCCGGACAGAAAGGCTTCGTCGGCGGCAGCATGGGCGACGACGCTGTGATTATCGAAGGGGTCGACTCGTCGATCTCACGCGAAGCGTTGTTTTCGACTATTCATGGTGCGGGGCGAATCATGTCGCGCACTGCAGCCAAAGGTCGATTCGAAAAAGTTGGAAAGAAGAGGATTCGGCGCGATGGGCTCGTTAGGCACGATGAAATGATGAAATGGATCGCCGACAAAGGCGTTGTTTTACGCGGGGGCGATCTGGATGAAGCGCCGCAGGCGTACCGCCGCCTTCCCGACGTGCTTGCGGCCCACGCGGGCACAATTCGAATTTTGCACACGTTGCGTCCGCTCGGTGTCGCGATGGCCGGACGGGACGTTCTCGATCCCTACAAGGATTAATCCTGTAGCCGCCTGGGCGTGGCGCGGTCGTTTCGAGCCAATCATGTTTCCGATGCGCTTCGCATAGCGAAGTGGCTACGGGCTTGTACTTTCGCTACAATTCGATTATCCGGTATGGCTTGCCGCTCTTCTGCAACGCCGCTGGCGCCGAGACATTGTAAACCGGAACGCCAGTCGCAGTTGCACCATTGAGAATGCCGTTGTGTGCATGGCCGTGAAAGACCGCACTGACGCGAAATCGATTGATTGGCTCCTCCAAGCGGCTGGAACCGAGAAAGGCAAAAATTTCCGGATCTTCTCCCTCCAGCGTGGCGCGGATTGGAGAGTAATGGAGGACCGCGACTTTCCGATCGGTTTGCAGTTTGGCGAGCGCCTGTTCGAGGCGAACAGCGTGATCGATGGATTCCTGGACGAATTGTTTGATGAGCGGTTCGCCCCAAGCATTTAGCATCCGCCGCCCAAAACCGCCGCCGAATCCCGGGACGCCAGCGAAGCCGATTCCGCCGATTTCAATGGCTTGGCCATCCAGCACGTTAACGCCAGCGCCATCGAGAACTTTGCAAACAAGCTCGGATTGTCCGGATTCG
This sequence comes from Verrucomicrobiota bacterium, assembly GCA_003218815.1. Lineage (GTDB taxonomy): Bacteria > Verrucomicrobiota > Verrucomicrobiia > Chthoniobacterales > UBA10450 > Udaeobacter. The sequence continues at coordinate 5,935 of QHON01000040.1, read as the reverse complement.
AAATCATGGTTTCCGAGGACTGCAAGCATCGGAATTTTTAGGGAAGCGCGAATATCGGCAACGAGTTCTTCCGCCTCTTCGGGCAGGCCGTAATCTGTCAGATCACCGCAAAACAGTAATATATCAGCAATGCGCGAGACTTCGGCGAACGCGTCGTGCAACGCTCCACGTGAGTGTTTGCCATAATGAATATCGGCGGTTGCGGCAATCCGGAGTGCGCGCTCAGCCATCCTTTTAAGAAACGCAATCGCGAGCGTTGATGGACGTTCTTTGCGGAATTGTCTAGTCGTCTGCGGGCGCGGCATGCACGCGCTGCCGTCTTCGATTGTGTTATGATGGGTGATGACCGCTAAAGCCGCAGCCCGAAAGGCAAAAGGCAACCGGGCTGAATTTTATCGTAGGTCCATGCAGGTGCTCCAGAATGCTAACATTCCATTTTTAATTGCTGGAGCGGGCGCGGTTCGGTTCTACACGGGCGTTTCACGCCAGACGAAAGATTTCGATCTGCATCTTCGACCGCATCATATCGATGGGGCTCTCGATGCGTTTGCACACGCCGGATACAAAACCGAAAAAACGTTTCCACATTGGCTGGCCAAAGCCAAACGCGGTCGCAATTGCGTTGACCTGATCTTTCGTGCTGGCAACGGCCTCTGCGAAGTCGATGATTCCTGGTTCGAACGGGCGCAGGACGAGGATGTGCTCGGTGTGACTGTAAAACTTAGTGCGCCGGAAGATATGCTTTGGATGAAAGCCTACATCATGGAACGTGAACGATACGATGGGGCCGATGTTGCGCACATTCTTGAAAGCTGCGCGGAGAAGCTTAATTGGCCACATCTTCTTCGCCGCTTCGGCCCCGATTGGCGCTTGCTGCTAAGCCATTTGGTGCTGTTCGGTTATATTTATCCGAGCGAGCGCGGCCGGGTTCCTGTCGCGATCATGGATGCTCTGATCTCCCGCCTCCGAAACGAAAACTCCGTTTCTGGATCTGATCGCCTCTGTCGGGGCACTCTGCTTTCGCGGGAGCAGTACTTGTGGGATGTGGAGGAGCGCGGATTTCGCGATGCTCGGCTGGAGAAACGTGCACACATGAATGAGGGCGATATTGCACATTGGACAAAGGCAATTGCAAAAGAGACAAGGCGAAAGAAACGCGCCGGTGAAATACCACACCCCAAATAAGCGCCAACTCCGGAGCGACTATGGAGTCGAAGTCGATGTTGGCGTCGGACTCAGCTCAGCAGGGTTCGAAGAAAACGACGGCGATGGAGTTGACGAAGCAGTAGCAAGCTTATTCTTGGCTTCGTCGAGCAATTGTTTTTCCTCAGCGTAAATATTCCCATCGCCGGCTGCATCGATGTATTCCTTTGCTGCCTCCGCCTGGCTTGATTCAACTAGCAGCAACGCGACGTAAACGGCTGCGTGCGGATCATGTAATTGGTCGGCGGGCAATTTCTTTATGATCTCAAGGCCTTCAGCGTTACGTCCAAGCCGATAGAGGCAAAACGCGTAGGTGACGGCGCAATTGACTTCGTTCGGCGTCCGGTCGTAAGCCTCTTTCGCGAGCTCTTGCGACTCTTTTGTGTTTTGGCCGATATTCAGTCCGAGTCGGGCGAGGTCCGCTGTGATCGGCGGCTCGTCAGGAGAGCTTTCGTGCAGGCGCTGGAGAATGTCGTAAAGCTTTCCAGTTTCGTTTTTTGTGCGATAAAGCCGCGCAAGCGCGTCGAGCGCTTCACGCCGCATCGGCGGATTCTTTGCGATACGAAGCCAGAGTTGTTCGGATTCTGGTTCAAGCTTCCATTTTGAGGCCAAATGCGCGAGAGCAAGTTGGCCCTCCGGTCGTTCGTCTGTCGCTTGTTCGGCCGAACGCCACAACGTTTCGAATTCAGTATCTGTGGCATGCTGTGATTGCCGCGTCGCAATTGCCTGGTAGGCAAGGCGGAGGTATTCAGTTTCTCCCCACGATCCGCTCTGTGTCCAGCGTTTGAGACGCGACCAGTTGTTTACCTCCGCATACGCCCCTGCAACTGTGATGGACACCGGCGGAGAACTAATCTTGTCTCCCGGCAATTTCTCAATCCATTTAACGATCTCGCCGGCCAACCCATTGTTGTTCATCCAGTCCATAAGCGCCGCGAGGTCGGAGGGATTGCGGGCGGCAAACGGTTTCACTCTGTCCAGCAGAGGACGGAATTTCTTTTCGTCGAGCTTTCGATAAAAGTTCAGGCAGAGGAGATAATCGCCAAAGGTGACCTGCTGTGACATCTGAAGCTGTTGGGCGAAGTTGTCAGCGGCGGCAAGATCATCGCGGGCCACGGCATCGTTGAGCAACGCGCGCAGCGCACCGGTGCGAAAACGAGCGACTTTGCTGAGTCGATCGAGTGTGCCGCGTGCTTTTGTACTCTTCTTCGGATCAGTGGAATGGATTTGCAATGCTGCAAGATTGAATTGATAAAGGTCGTTGCTCGGTTCTTCTTTTACCGCGGCGGCGAACTGCTCCTCTTGCTTCACGAAATTTCCTTCCGCACGCGCCAGCCAGCCCGCGACGACATGAAAGGCGGCTCTGTTGCGATCGGGAGTCGAGATGCGATCCAGGGCTTTCCGTGCTACGTCGAGCTGCCCAAAGCGCAGTGCCGCTGAGGCGAGGTTGAGCTGGCTGTCTGGGTCCGTCGGAAGCAGTCGTGCGATTTGTTCGCGCCACCAGACGGTTTCCTCCGAGTTCTGTTTTTCCGTTGCTTCCGCGAGAATGGAAAAGGCCGGCAGAGATTCCCGATGCAGCTGCACGATCGCCCGCGCAGTCACGGCTGCTTGCTCAAATTTCTCCTGTTGCAGCATCGACGCAGCTCGATGCAGCAAACGTCGTTCGAGCCAATCGTTATAAACGCTTGAGCCGTACCTGAAGAAAATGATTGCCAAGAAAACAGCAAGTGCGGACGCAGCAATTAAAAAAGCAAGACGGGCCGGCCATCGTTGGCGTTGGAAGAAAGACTTGAGACGGCGAAATAATTGGGGACTCGTTCTGTCCTCGGTGCTTCTGATAGTTTCCGCCATCCTCGTGTCCTCTCGCCCCGCCGAAATGGAACTCCGCGCGCCGACCCGCCCCTTCCATCCCCTACGGATGTCTAAGATTGCGTCGCCGCCCGGGATTCCTCAAGCACAGGAATTTCTTCCATCGATTCCGTGACCTGCTCCCTCAGACGCGGGCCCCAAACATATCGTGTGAGTAACACTTTGATTGTTGCCGTCAACGGCACGGCCAGGAGTGGGCCAAGCACTCCGCCTATTATCAAGCCCCAGACAAAGATCGACACGATCACTGTCATTGGATGCAGGCCGACAGAATTTCCCACAATGCGCGGAGCGTAGAATATCCCTTCGAGATTCTGGATGAGGATGAAAATCCCAGTCACGATGAGAGGATGTGTCCAATCGCCCCATTGAAAAGCGGCGATTAAGACGGCTGGTACCCAGCAGGTAATTATCCCGATGTACGGGACCATCGTAAGGATGACAACAAGTACGCCAATGAGAGGCGCAAAATTGAGCCCGAAAAGCGTCAGGACGCCGCCAATGAGCACGCCATCGACTAAACAGACGAGCAACTGACCGCGAAAATACGCGGTGACGTATTTGTTTATCTCCGACAATACGTCAGCGACTTCATTTTTTAGCGGCGATGCGCGCAGGGGCAGGTAATCTTTCCATCTCTTTTCGATGCGCGGTTTTTCATTCAAAAGGAAAAATAAATAGATCGGCACCAGGATGAGGCTGAGCAAAAAGCCTGTGACTCCAAGAAATCCGCCGATGCTCTTCTTCAAGATCCCCCACAATTTTTCCATCAGCGTTGGAAAGGCCCGTTGGAGATTAGGAATTTGTTTTTCTACATAAGCTTGAATGCGTTGGCGTTCGGCGGTCGTAAGCTTCGATGGGTTCGGCGCAATTGTCTCCGTCGCGGGTGCGATCGCTCGCGGCGATGTCGCCGCGTTTGGCGAAGCGGTCGGAGTCGTAGTCGGTTGCACAGGAGGAGAAGGAGGGGCCGAGCCGACAAGCCAGTTTGTGAAACTGGACGAGGCAGACTTTTCGCGCCCTCCGCCCAAAAATCCGAACGTTTGGTCGAATCGATAGATAAGGTCGACGACTCGATCACGTGCGCGTTCCGTATAGGCAGGGACTTGCCTTGCAAAATTTGCGCTTTGGATGGAGATGGTCGGTACGAGCCAGGCGATCAACCCCCCAAGCGCGACAAAGACGATAGCGAAAAGAAGAGCTACCGTTTTCGTGCGACTGAGACCGCCTCGGGACATCTTCGTCACGAGCGGGTCAAGCAGATACGTCAGAATCATTGCGATGGCGACCGGGATCAAGATCGGCTGAAGAAAGCTGATGATATTGGCGCCGGTCCAGATGACTGCGCCAACGATTACGATGAGAAAAACAACAAAGAGGGCGCTGAGAGCCGCCCACATCGTCTTGCGCTGCCAGGGAGTTGGATAGTCCTTCATCTACGGATCATCCCCTCTTGTTTGTAGAAGACCTCATTGGATCCATTGGATCGACATTTTGTCACTGCGTCGAATTCGTCTTTGCCTGCGAGCCTTTGCTGATCGTCGTCTTGGTGCTCTGGATTTTGTCTGCGAGCCTTTTGTTTTGCGGATCGAGTGCCAGCGCTTTTTGCCACGCCCCCAACGCCTCCGGCACACGATCTAACTTCAAATATGTATCGCCGATGTGTTCGAACACGACTGAATCATCATGCTCCAGATTTTTCGCGGCTCGAAGCAAATCGGCTAGGCCTTGATCAAATTTCCCCTGTTTAAATTCAAGCCAACCGAGGCTATCGAGATAGGCGCCATTATTGGGCTCAATCTGGAGCGCGTGTTTAATCATCTCCTCGGCTTCTTCCAGATGCATATTATGATCTGCCCACATGTAGCCGAGGTAGTTATAGGCTTCTGCCGCGTTGGCTGGATCAAGAGCGATTGATTTGCGGAGCAAATCCGCGGCTTTTTCATACAAACCGGCCTGCTCGGCCGTTGCGCCGTAATTGAAATAGAATTTGGCATTTACGATTTCATTATCCTGATCGAGTTCCGCTTCGTGGAGCGCCTCCTCGAACGTTGCCACGGCTTGCTGGTTCTGCTTCGCTTCGCGTTGGGCCAGGGCGAGATAGTAAACAATCTCCGGCGCGCCCGGGAAGCGGCGGCGGGCTTCAGTTAAAATTTTCACCGAGCGACCGGGATCTTTAAGCGGGCCAAGGAGTAACTCTGCCAGCCGCAAGTATGTGCCGGCATGGTCGGGATTAATTAGCAGGCTTTGCTCATAATTTGCTGCTACTTTCGCGAACTCAGCTTTCGCGTCATCAAGACGCTTGGCGCGTTGCAGCGATCGCGCTTCATCATCTAAAACTTGGGCAAGCAAATCGTATGGCTGATATTTTTCTGGATGCTGCTTGATGATTTGTTCCAGCATCTCAACCGCTTTGTTCCGTTGGTTCGTCAAGATGAAGCCAGTCGCAAGTTTCTCTCGCGCGTTAGCGTCATCTGGTTGCAATTCGAGCACACGGAGGTAGAGCGGAATCGCCTCCTTTAGCTGCTGGGACGATGCATAGTAATCTGCTACGTCTTTGAGAATCGAGGGATCGTCGTTGGCGTGTTCCGTCGCCTTTTTGAAAAGTTCGTTGACCCGTCTCAATTCATCGGGCTTCGGCTGCGAATCAGGCTTGAAAAGAAGGGCTGCGTAAAGTTTTCCCAACCGCGTCCAAAAAGTCGCATCGCCGCTAGGAGCTTTTGTAGCACGCTCCAAAACTTCGAGTGCTTTTTTTTCTTCTCCCGCCGCCAGCTCGATTTCGCAAAGACGCTGATAAGCCTCGATGTCTCGCGGATCCAGTGCGATCGCCCGGTTCGCATACTCAACAGCCTGGTCCGTTTTCTTG
>QHON01000039.1 GCA_003218815.1 Verrucomicrobiota bacterium | reverse complement strand
TATGTCGTCGTTCCTATGCCGGGATCGATCGCCGCCAAATGGTTCTTTGCTGGCATCTTGCAAACAATCCTGCTCGGCCTCGTCACCTTTTTTGTTTACAAACCCAAGTCGGCACCGGTCAAAATGTAGCCTGAAGCTGATAATTGACGCGCGATGATGGCAGATTCGGTCGACAAATTGCGCGCGGGCGTGCGCGATGTTTCTGATTTTCCGAAAAAGGGAATCGTTTTCAAAGATATCACGCCGATCTTGAGCGACCACGCATTGTTCCGCGCGTCGATCGATCTCTTTTTGGACCAGTGCCGCGGAAAAAACATCGATAAAATCGTGGGGATTGACGCGCGCGGATTTCTTTTTGGATCAACCGTCGCATATGAGCTCGGGGTCGGGTTTGTTCCGATTCGGAAGCGCGGAAAATTGCCCTACAAGACTGAAATTGCGAAGTACTCACTCGAGTACGGGGAAGCCGAGATGGAGATGCACGTTGACGCCATGATGCCCGGGGAGCGAATTGTGCTGGTAGATGATTTGCTGGCGACGGGCGGCACTTCTGCTGCGGCGACCGCGCTCATTCGTAAAGTCGGCGGACAACTTCTCGAAGCGCAGTTTTTAATTGAACTCGAATTCCTTCATGGCCGCAAACAACTCGAGCCGACACCCGTAGTTTCATTTCTCAAATATTAAATCGGCGCGACGGGCCGTAGCGCCCTATCGATCTTTGACAACCACTTCCATTTTGATGTCCTGAAACGCAAGCTGATCGTGAATCATGCCGAGCACCTCGAGAGCGCGCGGGTCGGGCATATGCGCGCAACGAACTTCAATACGCGCAGGTTTGCCGACAAGTTCCGGATGCGCTTCGGCCATTTCGCCGTCGAGCAAAAATGAAGCGTAGGCGTTGAACCGCTCCTGTAAAGCGACCAATCGCGCATCCGAACCGTCCCAGGCATCAGCCTCGTTCATGACGAGCACGACTTCACCCGCCTTCGTGTCGTGCGCGATTACATCGATCACGCCCGTCCGATCCTTGGTTTTTGCGGTTTGTCTTTTGATGTAACACTTCTCAATCCTCTACCGTCAATTCTCAACTAAATGAAAAACCTATCGGATGAATTAACTGCCGATGAGGTTCTCAGTTTGCTAAAGTTTGCTAAAACTCAAGCCGCACGCCGCATGCGGATTCGTGCGGGTGACCATTCCGTCCGGCGCGCAGGTCCCGGCCCGACCACGACTCGTTTGGATTCCGTCCCTCCATGTTTGAATTGAAGCGTTGCTGACGAACGCTAAGTTTCGGCGTGGCCAAGATTAAACCGAGCCATCGATTAACTTTGCTGGGACGCAGCGAGGCGAAACCGCCGGCCTCGCCTGCGGAAGCATCGTTGGAAACATTTCCAAATCCGACGCGACGCAATTATTGGATTCACTTCGAAACGGATGATTTCACGTCGCTTTGTCCGATTACTGGCCAGGCTGATTTTGCCAGGATCGACATCGATTACGTGCCGGACCGCTCCTGCGTCGAAAGTAAATCGCTCAAGTTTTATCTCGCCTCATACCGGAATGAGCGCGCATTTAATGAGGCGGTCACGAATCGTATTCTGGATGATTTCGTAAAAGCCTGCGCGCCGCGTGAGGCAGTCGTAACCGCGCAGTTCTCCGCACGCGGCGGAATCGCACTCACGGTGCGCGCTGAGTATCCGGACAAAAATATTCGCGAGAAAAAGATAGGCCGCGACGGCCGATGAAGCGCGCGGTCGTTCTTCTCAGCGGCGGCCTTGATTCGACAACCACGCTGGCGATCACGATCGCGGAAGGCTATGAAGCGTACGCACTCTCATTCGATTATGGCCAGCGTCACCGGATCGAAATGGAAGCAGCTCGCCGCGTCGCCAACTCGTTAGGCGCGAAGGAACTTCGCGTTGCAAAGATCGACCTGCGCATCTTCGGCGGTTCCGCCCTCACAGACGATGTCGGTGTACCGAAAAAGCGATCGGAAACAGAAATTGGAGGTGGAATTCCGATCACGTACGTTCCCGCTCGCAACACGATCTTCCTTTCGCACGCGCTGGCGTTGGCGGAGACAATTGGATCGACCGACATCTTTATCGGAGCGAATGCGATTGATTATAGCGGATATCCGGATTGCCGGCCGGCGTTTATCGCGGCATTTGAAACCCTCGCTAACCTTGGAACCAAAGCCGGGGTCAAAGGCGCACATTTTCGCCTTCACGCACCGCTGATCAAGTTTTCGAAAGCAGAGATCATCCACAAAGCGCTTGAGCTTGATGTCGATCTTTCGCTTACACACAGTTGTTACGACCCGTCGCCGGATGGTCTAGCTTGCGGCAACTGTGATTCCTGTCTCTTCCGACTCAAAGGTTTTCGCGAAGCCGGAGTAGAAGATCCAATTCGTTACGCGAACAAATGAAACGACTGACCGAGATTTTGGTTCTCTCCAAGAGCGAACAACGCGTCATCGTGCTCGTCGTGTTGGCGTTAATCGCGGCCGCGCTGGTGAGACATCAGTGGTACGCTCAGCAGCTTCCGACTCATCCGACACCTGCGGCAGCCATCAAGCACTCGCCGAATCCGCCCGAACTGCAGGACGAGCAGTAAAGCTTAATCCCCGATTGAACCGGGGATTCGTCCGTAGCCAACAAAGACCGGACTGAGCTTGGCATCGCCGCTGTTGGGTGGCGGTGGCAATTTGAAATCGAAGATGCTGACGCCAAAACGCTGTTTCCCATCGTAGGTGCGACCATCACTTGCCCCCACCATGATGCGCTTTTTGGTTCCTTTTTCGCGTCCCAAATAGATCATCGTATGCGTGATAGGCGGGTCGCGATCGATCTTGTAGGTGCCGGTCCAGAAGAGCAGATCACCCGGCTTGAGCGCATCGAGCTCGAACGAATCTTCGTGCCGACTCAAAACCGCGTGAAAATTTCCCGCCTTCCGCACCCAGACGTATTGCTGACTTGAATCCCGCGGCACATTGATGAACCCGTTTTGCTGAAGCACATAATAAATAAAACCGGAGCAATCCATGCCGCCGGCCGAGGGGTCTGCCGAGCCATAGATGTAATTGAGATTTCGCTTTGTCAGATCGAGACCGTACTCGACGATCTGGCGGATTTTCGGAGGATAACCGTCATATCCGCTAATTTCATCAGGCGAAATGGTAGCATTCGGGGCCCCCTTTTTTTCCGGAATCGGTGAAGGTGTGGGACGCGGTTGTGGAGTTTCTGTTGGAGTCTGTGTCACGCTTGGAGTCGGCGTGGTCGTTTCCTCAGGTGGGGCAGTCGCGGACGGAGATGGGGATTCCCTCGGCGCTGGAGTCGGAGATCTCTTTTTTCGTTTTGACTTCGTTGCCGGTGTTGGACTCGGAGACGGAGTCGGTGACGTCTTCTTCCGTTTGGGCGAAGCGCTGGGCGATGGGGTCGGTGTAGATTTTTTTGCTATGCGTTTGCGTTGTTTTCGCGTCGGAGTAGGCGTCGGCGTTGCTTGAAGAAGCTTTTTAATTTTTGTGCCGAGCGATTCTTCAGCCGCGCCCGGCGCAATGATTGTCCCGAAAAAGATTGCAATGATCAGAAAGACTCGAAGCATCGTCTCAATCTCGGAAACAAGAATCAGCTGGCGAGTTCCTGAAGGATGGCTTTGTTTAACCGGATCCCGCCCTCGAGGTTTTCGAGAGGGAAATTCTCATTGGGTGAATGCGCGCGACAGTCAGCGAGAGCGAGGCCCATGAGGAGCGTTTCAACGCCCAGGATGCCACGGAACTCAGAGACGATCGGGATGCTGCCGCCTTCACGAATGAGCGCGACGTTGTGGTTGAAAGCCTTGCGCAACGCGCGCTGGGCCGCCTCACCGATCAGTGAATGCGGGTCAGTAAGATACCACGGGCCGCTGTGGCCGTCGGTGATTTCCATTGTGACACCTTTGGGCAGATTCTTTCGCAAATGTGCCTTTGCCAGTTTCAGAATTTCATCGCCTTCCTGCTCCGGAACGAGACGGAAGGTCAGCTTCGCTATCGCGTGACTGGCAATCACAGTCTTTGTGCCTTTCCCTTGGTAACCGCCGCCGATTCCATTGATCTCCGCGGTGGGACGCGCCCAGATGCGCTCCACGGAATTGTAACCGGCTTCGCCGAACAGTTCCGGCACGCCCGTTTCCTTCAAAATCAGTTTGTCGCCATCGATCGGGAGCTTGCGCCATGCTTCGCGTTCCCAATTCTCCAACGGTTTAACGCGATCATAGAATCCCGCGACTGTCACACGGCCTTCGCGATCATGGAGCGTCGCGAGTAGTTGCGCGAGCACCGTGATCGGATTCGCAACGGCGCCTCCAAAAACGCCGGAGTGCAAATCCATTTTCGGTCCGGTCACCTTGATCTCCAGGGCAGTCACTCCGCGCAAGCCGTAGCTCAGTGTTGGTATGCCGCGCTCGATCATTCCGGTATCGGAAACCACCGCCACGTCGCTTTTCAGTGCATCGCGATTTTCGTTCAGAAAACCGCCGAGGTTCGCGCTGCCGATTTCTTCTTCACCCTCGATCACCAGATGCAGATTTACGGGCAGATCGCCACTTTGTTCGATAGTTTCTTGAATCCCGAGGATATGAGAAAGGATTTGTCCTTTGTTGTCTGTCGCACCGCGAGCAAAGACGTATCCGTTCTTGAGCACAGGCTCGAATGGCGGCGAATCCCAAAGCTCCAAAGGATCCGGCGGCTGCACATCGTAATGTCCGTAGATCAAAACGGTGCGACGCCCGGGCTGATGTTTATTGCGCGCCCAAACGATCGGGTGCCCCCGCGTGGGAACAAGCTGTGTTTCCAAACCAATGCTGGTAAGTTTTTGCACCAGCCATCGAGCGCACTCCACCAGCTTTTCCTTGTATTCGTCGTCGGTCGAAACACTCGGAAACCGCAGGAAAGAATAATACTCTTCAAGATAATCGTCACGCATGGCCCGAAGCCTAATCGATTTTCACAGTTTGCCTACGACTTCTGAGGGAGCTGGACGCGGATCAGATACACAATCGAAGCGAGCGCGAGCACGATCCCAGTTACCACGAATTCGCGAGCGGTCGCATGGGCGAGAATCCACAGAATCGCGAGGATCGCCAGCGCAGGCACAATTTTCATGCCGACGAAGTTGAAGGGTCGTGCGCCGTCGGCTCGCACGTCGCGTCGCATCAATACCCAGCACGCGGCACAGCAGAGCAAGTACATCAACAGAACGGCAACGTTCGAAAGCACCGCCAGTTTTTCAAAGGTGCCGCTGATTGACAGCGCAAAGGCCAGGATCGCGTAAGAAACGATCGCGACGTCTGGCGATCGATAGCGAGGATGAACGTGCGCGAAAAACTGCGGCAACGCGCCATCCCGGCCAAAAGCAAAGATCAAGCGCGGTGAACTCAGGATGTCGCTGGTCACAAATCCAAATGCGGAAATGGTGGCTCCGGCCAGAAGAATCGTCCGACCGATGTGGCCGAGAAAAGTCGCGGCGGCTTCGGCGAGTGGCGCGCCAGGATGGTTCGCAAGATGGGCGCCGAGCGTGCCCTGCCCTACGACTTGAATCAGAATGTAAATCACCGTCGTGATGACAAGCGCGAGGTACGCGGAGCGCGGAACCGTGCGCGCCGGGTTTTTCACTTCGCCGCTCGGAATTAATGCCACCTCGATTCCGACGAAAGCGAAAATCAAAAGAATAACGGCGTCGCCTAACGATTTGCTGCCGGGCCAACCGCTCCAGGCAAGATTAGGCGGGTGAATAAAAAATAGTCCCACGCAAACGAACAGCAGGAGCGGCAGAAGCTTCGCCACCGTGATCACAGTGACTGCGCCCGCACCTTGGCGCACACCGCGGATGTTAATTAGTACGAGCGAACCGTAAACGGCGACCATCACGATGATGCGCATCACCGGACTGCCGAGGAATGGGACGACGAGCGCGACTGAATTCGCGAGAACGTTCACGACGCCAGCAACCGCTCCGAGTGCGGTTAAAAAGTAAAGCATGCCGGCGAGGAATCCGACGTAACGACCGAACGCGACTTCGACATACGCGTACAGCCCACCTGTCAGCGATACCCGACTGCCCGCAATCGCGAAGCAAGTGACGAACAAAACCATCGCAACCGCGCAGCAAACAAATGCGAGTGGAGCAGCGGGCCCAAGTCCTTTTGCAACCGTTGCCGGAATCACGAAAATTCCTGCACCAATTGTCGAGCTGACAATGTTGGCAGTCAGAGCTGGAATTCCGATGCCGCGGACCAACTGATGATCGACGCGCTCCGCTTGTTGGATCGAGAGCGTCGCATGATCGGCCATCGTTGCATCCTGGGTGATTCAGTTGTCTAAGGCAAGAGTGCGAGCTAAGCTTCGCGGCCAAGGCGCTGTTCCTATCGCCGCGTGTTTTGCAATGGTTTGGATATTCGGGTTACGAAAATTCGCGGAAACTGAAAGCTTGGATTTTTCTATGGATCTGGGGCGTTCGAATTTGGAGTTCAAATCCCGGCCCGGATCTCAATATGCTGTGGTTAGCCCTGCCGAAAACCCTTCCAATTGTGTGTTTTTCGCTTGTAACCCTTGCACGCTTACTGTAATGACCTCCTGAGGCCCGAGGTTTTTGGCCCACCATGCATTTACAATCGCTCGAGCTCCTCGGTTTCAAATCGTTTGCCGATAAAACGATTTTCAATTTTCACGAAGGCATCACCGCCATTGTCGGGCCCAATGGCTGTGGAAAATCAAATGTGCTCGATGCAGTACGCTGGGTGCTGGGCGAACAATCCGCCAAATCCCTTCGCGGCGACGAGATGGCGGACGTCATTTTCAATGGCACCGACACACGCAAGCCAGTGGGTCTTGCGGAGGTCTCTCTCACTTTCAGTGATTGCGAAACCGAGCTGGGCATTGATTGGCACGACGTTCGGGTAACGCGACGGGTATATCGCGATGGCAATTCTGAATATCTGCTCAATAAGACGCCCTGCCGTCTTCGCGACATTCAAAATCTTTTCGCCGACACCGGCGTCGCACGGGCCGCTTATTCGATGATGGAACAAGGCAAGATCGACATGATCTTGAGCTCGCGTCCGGAAGATCGCCGTGCGGTTTTCGAAGAGGCGGCCGGCATCACAAAATACAGAAACCAGAAACGCGAGGCGCTGCGCAAGCTGGAAGCCACAGAAGCAAATCTCTTACGCATCGGTGACGTCATTAAAGAGGTAAAGCGGCAGATCGGTTCATTGCAACGGCAGGCGGGCAAAGCACGACGTTACCAGGGATTACTTGTCGATCTACGAACACTCGACACCCATCATTCGCGGAAGCAACTCGATTCGCTGCAAACAGAACTTACCGGATGTCACGCGGAAATCGCGCGCGCCAATGAATCCGAGCAGGAGATCCGGGCTAAGATCGACATGAGCGAAAATCAACTGGCCGAGCGGCGCAGTGCCATGGACGAGATCGACACACAAATTGCCGATGGCCGGACTGAGTTACAACGTTTCGAAAGCGAAATCGCGGGGCATCAAAATCGAATCCAGGTAAACCGTCAACGCGCCGATGAACTAACCGAGCTGATCGAGCGCTTTCGAAAAGATATCGCCGTGGCCAAGGCAAAACGCGTTCAACAAGAAAAAGAATTACAGGACGCGAATGCCTTGATCGAAAAAACAAACGAAGTCCTTCAAGGGAAAGAAACGGAGTTGGCTAAGCTTACGGCCCTCATTTCGCAGCTTCGTGCGGAGCAGAGTGCACACAAGTCGAAATCTGAGGCACTGCGCCTGGCAGGCTCAAAAAATGAGAACCGGATAGCCGAGCTGGACGACGAGATCTCTGGAATTGCGGTTCGCCGCGAAATAACCGAGGAAAATCGGCGCAATATCGACAAAGGAGTTTCGGACGCGGACGCCGCGCGCAACAGAGTTCAGAAAGAGATCGGCGTCGCGCGCATGGCGATGGGGACCGCACGAACAAATGTCGATTTTCTAAAAAGCAAAGCGCAGGCCAGAGAAGAAAAACTACGCGAGCAGCAACGGCTCCTGGCTAGGACAGAAAAAGATCTCGTCGAAACCGAGCGTGCGCTCGCGGAAAGAGAATCGCGTCTCCAGATTCTGCGCCAGCTTAATGAAGAAGGCGAAGGCCTCGCGGAGGGGTCGCAAGCTGTTCTCAAAGGGCTTCACGATCGGTCGCGAATCCAGCCGGCGCTCGCTGGAGCCTTTGTCTCAAGTCTTGAGATCGATCCAGAGTATATTGCAGCGATTGAAGCTGCCTTGGGCCGAAATCTGCACGCGATCGTTCTGAAAGATGCCGAACTGGCGACTGAAATCATAACGGCCTTAACGAAAAATAAACTAGGTCAGGCTGCGCTGGTTCTTCCGGAATTCTGTCGCGCCTCGCCGAGAACTCCCGCAGCCCTTCCCCAGACGGCCCTTGCCTGGGCGACCGACAAAGTGAAAGCGCCAGACTCACTTGCGCCACTCGTAGCGGAATTGCTCCACAATGTCGCAATTTTCCGCGATCTCGACGAAGCCTTGTCTTTCAAAAAAGATGGAAACGGCTTAGGAGCCGCCACCCTCGCTGGTGAATTTATTTCAGCGGAAGGAATTGTCTTTGGCGGCAGCCGTGACCCCTCGGCCGAATCCCTGCTCGAACGCAAAGCGCGGATTTCGATGCTGAGTGCAGAATATTCCGATATCTGCAACGAGCGCGACGCATTGTTGCAAAAACGTGGCAAAGCAAGCGCAGGATTGGAGAAAGCGAAGAATGATTTCGAGCAAGCCCAAATTCAGTACGGGGCTGCCGATCAGGAACAGTCCACTTCCGAAAATAGAATTGTCGTCCTCGAACGAGAATTGCAGGACAACGACCAAAAGATCGACCATCTCCGGTCGGAACAGACGACTCTCGCGCAACAGATTCAAGCAGCGGGTGGGCGCATTACGAAGCTCGAGCAAGAATTGACTGCAGAGCGCGCTAGCTTGGAGGAGCAGCAAGCCCGGCGCTATTCTATCGAAGCTGCGCGGGAAAACGCGACAAAGCGGGAAAACGATGCTGCTGAACAAATAAACGAGATTCGTCTTGCGCTCGCCACTGAAAGGCAGCGTTATGAAAATCTCGTCGCGCAACGCGAGCCCATGATTGCGCGCGCGACCGAGCTTTCCGAGACAGTCGCAGCTCGAGAGACAGAGATCGTTAATTTCGAAGAACGACTGGCTGCGCAAGCGGCCGAATCGAAGAGCGCTGAAACTGCCATTGAGAAACAAATTGCACAACGCGCCGATTTGGAGGCAGCCGTTGCCGTCCTCATCAATCAGCGGGCGGAACGATCATCCGCGACGAACGAGATGGAATCAAATGTGCGCGCGGCACGAAACACATTGAATGAACTGCACGATTTGCGTTCGAAACATCAAGTTCGCGAGACGCAACTACAGCTGCAGATTGACAATCTCGCCGAACATATTTCCCACCGTTATCAGCTCAATCTCCGTGAGTTCGCGCCCGATCAAATCGTATTCGAGAAAACGTTACGCGCACAATTGAAGCGGCGCGCTGGTGGGATCGAGCGCTCGGCGCTCGATGCTAATAATGGCGGCGAAGCCTCGTCGAATGAGACGTCGCGCTCGGAGAGTACGATCCACTTGGATGTCGATCTTGCCAAAGCAGACGTGCAAAAGCTGATTACTGACCTTGCGCGCCAGCTCGACAACATGGGGCCAGTCAATCTCGACGCCGTTCACGAATACGACGAACTCGAAGAGCGCCATCATTTTCTCGAAAATCAAAACAACGATCTCAATGCGGCGCGCCGGGAGTTGCTCGATGTTATTGCGCGAATCAACGCGACCACGCGGAAATTATTCGCCGAGACCTTCACTCAAGTACGCGTAAACTTCCGCGAAATGTTTTCTGAACTTTTCGGCGGCGGTCGCGCGGATTTGTCCTTGCTTGATGAGAACGATCCCCTCAATTGCGGGATTGAAATCAGCGCCAGGCCCCCAGGCAAACAACTGCAAAGCGTTTCGCTGCTAAGTGGCGGCGAGCGCGCCATGACGGCAGTGGCGTTATTGTTTGCGATCTACATGGTTCGGCCGAGCCCTTTTTGCATTCTGGATGAAGTTGATGCGCCGCTCGATGAAGGCAACATCAACTGTTTCATCCGTGTGCTCGAACGATTCGTTGCCCAAAGCCAGTTTATCATCATGACACACAACAAGCGCACCATAGCGAAGGCGGATGTGCTTTACGGAATTACAATGGAGGAGCGCGGCGTGAGCAAGCTTGTTGGGATGAAGTTGACCGCGCCGCGAGAAGCTTCGACCGAAGTGGCATCGAACGGACACGAACAAGGTCCGGCTCAACGTCATTTTCCACTCGCAGAGTCTGGGGCCAAGCGCAGTTTGGCCGCTACACGATGATGGTCTCTTAGCCCGTTCAAAAATTTACAGGCAATATGCCTGTGCCATTCAAAAAAATTTTTGCGCGCCTTTGTCGATCTTGCGTAGAATTGGTGGATGCTTCAGACGGCGCCGCGCAGGAAGAAATCCATAGCATCGAAGGCGGCGCCACATGAGCGCTTCCTCGAAGCATTTCGTTGGATGCTGCTCGCGCGCACGCTCGAAGAAAAGCTCGTAAGTCTCTATCGCGGCGGTTTGATCACGGGTGGCGTCTACGTCGGGCGTGGGCAGGAAGCGGTTAGCGTGGCCTGCGGATTGTTTTTGCAAAAGGGCGACATCTTCGCGCCGCTGATTCGCGATCAAGCGGGACGGTCGGCGTTCGGCGAACCGCTTATCGATGTCACGCGTACTTATCTGGGCTCGCGACAGGGCCCAATGCGCGGACGCGACGGCAACATTCATCGCGGCCGACCACGGAACAATCAGCTCGCCATGATTAGTCACCTCGGCGCAATGATCTCGGTCACGGTCGGTGCTCTGATGGCGAAGCGATTCCGCGGCGAAAAAAACTTTGTCGGCCTGAGTTGCATCGGCGAAGGCGGGATGCAAACCGGCTCGTTTCATGAAGGCATGAACCTCGCCGCTGTCGAACAGGTGCCGCTCGTCGTCGTTGCAACGAACAATCATTACGCCTATTCAACTCCGAACGAACGCGAATTTGCGTGTCACGATCTGGTTGACCGCGCGATTGGCTATGGCTTCGAAGGCTGTACGGTCGATGGAACTGACCTTACAAACTGCCTCGATGTGATCGGCAGCGCGGTAAAGCGTGCGCGAGCGGGGCGTCCACCGCAATTGGTCGTCGCTTCCATCCTACGCCTATCTGGTCACGGCGAGCACGACGACGCGAGTTACGTGACGGAGGAGATCAAGCGTGAACCGTTCGCGCGAGATTGTTTGAAGGTTGCCGAGCAGACGATTGCTGATCTTAATTTGGTCGACGCCGAGACTTTACGCGAGTGGCGCAAAGACGCAGCCGCACAAGTGGATCAGGCGATTTCCACCGCGCAAAAAGAGGCCGCGCCCGAAGCTGACGAAGAAGCTTGGTACGCGATCTCGACGCGAGATCTTGTCGATTCTCTCGAATGAGCATCACGTACCTGGAAGCTATCCGCGAAGCGCAGGCGAAGTTGCTCCGCGATGATGAACGCGTTTTTATTTACGGACAGGACGTCGGCGGAACGTTCGGCGGCGCCTTTAAAGCAACGAAAGGTCTCGCGAAAGAATTTCCGGGCCGCGTGTTGAACACGCCAATCAGTGAAGACGCGATGGTTGGCACCGCGATCGGGGCCGCGATGCAGGGGATGCGGCCGATTGTCGAAATGCAATTTGCCGACTTTTCCAGCACCGCGCTCAATCAAATTTTAAACAACGCCGGGACACATTATTGGCGGACGGATGTTCCAGTCCCCATCACCGTGCGTTTACCCTCGGGCGGCACAAAAGGCAGCGGGCCCTTTCACAGTCAGTCGATGGAATCGGTCTACGCGCATTATCCGGGGCTGATCGTCATGACGCCGGCCACGGTGGAAGACGCATATAGCATGCTTATCGAAGCCGTAGCGATTGACGACCCCGTCGTCTACTGCGAACACAAATATCTCTATTACCACCTGAAGGCGGAAAACCTGCCGACCGAAAGCTTGCCCACAGGCAAAGCGCGCATAGCGCGTGAAGGTCGCGACCTCACCATTGTCTCTTATAGCGCGATGCTGCACGAAGCACTGGCGGTCGCGGAACAGCTAGCCACCGAAGGTTTTGAAATTGAAGTTGTCGATCTTCGCTCCGTTAAACCACTCGACACCAATAGCGTTCTTGCCTCGGTCGCGCGCACGGGACGCTTGCTTTGCGTCGGCGAATCATTTCCATGGGGCGGCGCGACGGCCGAGATCATTGCCCGTGTGACCGCGGAAGGTTTTCATCTGCTGGACGCAGCGCCGCAGCGTCTCAACGCCAAGGACACGCCGATCCCGTACCATCCGAATCTGTGGTCAGCGCATCGTCCAAACGCAAAAGAGATTACGAGAAGGGCCCGTGCTCTGCTCCGAGAATAAAAATTTATGCCGCAAGTTCCCATCATTATGCCGCAGCTTGGCGAATCGATCGCCGAAGCCACGATTGTCGATATCAAGGTAAAGCCCGGCGACGAGGTCGTGGTTGATCAGGAAATTATCGATGTCGAAACGAACAAGGCCGTCATGGGCGTGACCACACCTTGCAAAGGCAAGATCGACAAAATCACCGTGCAGATGAAGGAAACGTATCCGGTGGGTGCGGTGCTCGGTTACGTCGAAGCCACTGAAGAAGACGCCGCCCGGTTCAAGAAAACGGTTTCAGAACCGCCGAAGGGAATGGCCATGGAAGTTCCCGGACGCGAGGAACAAGCTGCTGTGGCCGTACGCCAAAGGGATGGTGAACGTGTAGGGGGCACCGGAGAGTTGCCTGTTCCGGTTGCTGCAAAAGGCGCCGGATTTTTGTCCCCGCGAGTGCGAGCGCGCATGGAGGAGTTGGAACTGACTAACGCTGATCTTGCCGGGATTCCTCCGACCGGCGCGGG
>QHON01000099.1 GCA_003218815.1 Verrucomicrobiota bacterium | reverse complement strand
TCACGTTGCGCGACACAGTAGCCACATCGTAATCCAGCCATGCCGTAAATCTTTGAGAACGTGCGCGAGACGATCAGGTTCGGATGATCTGTAACGAGGGGGATCACACTTTCGTAATCAGGACTGTCGGCGTAATGGAAATAAGCTTCGTCTACCAGAATCATCGTCTGACGCGGCGTTTTTGTGATGAAGTCGCGCACTTCATTCTTTGGGGTAATGCTGGCCGTGGGATTGTTCGGATTGCACACGTAAATTAGTCCTTCCTTCGCACCTGCGGCCATTTTGGGAAGATCGTGACTAAAGGTCCCGGTGAGCGGAACCTTGACGACCTCAGCGCCATTGGCGCTCGCGTTATTAATGATTGCTTCGAAAGTCGGATCGCCCACCACCAGTGTACCTTGCTGCTTCGGTCCGGTGAATGTCTCCGCGCACAACTTCAAAATCTCGCCCGAGCCGTCGCCGAGTAAGATTTGATCACGATTCACGCCATTGAGTTTGGCCAGCGCATCGGATTTTCATTCGCGCTTAAGCGCACAACGTCCTTAACCATCGATCTTGGGACCGGCTCAGTGGCGAAAGAAAACGCCGGCCTAACGACAACGGCTGCTGCACCGGCGCCCAATAACTGGGCAAACCTACGTCGAGAGATTGAGATTGTATTCATATGAGCACCTCCGGAATCGGTTTATTATGCGCCTTTAGAGCCACTGCGCGCCAGACTTTTGATATATCGATCTTTGCTCCGAGCGAAGGAATTTCGATGTGCGCTGCCCCGACGTGGCACCTAAATTTCGGGACAATGTTCGGTCTGCTCAAGCAAGGACGTCGGCGCAGATTGCGGGCTCAGCTGTTTCCGAAGGAATGGCTGGCGACGATCCAGCGTAGCGCTTTGTTTTTTCGCCGGTTGTCCGCGAACGACCAGGCTGAGCTTCTCGGCCACATCCAAGTGTTTCTTGCGGAAAAGCGCTTCGAGGGATGTGGCGGTCTCGCAATTACGGATGAGATCCGCGTGACTATCGCGGCGCAAGCGTGTCTCCTGTTGTTGCATCGCAAGACAGACTATTTCCCGGCTCTGCTCACAATTCTCGTTTATCCCTCCGCATACATGGTGGAAGAGAAACGGCAGATTGAGGACCACGTGTGGGAGGAGGGGACAATGACTCGTCTTGGCGAGACCGGCCGTAGGATGGGCTCGTTAGTTCTTTCCTGGGACGCCGTCAAATCCGGCGCCGCTGATCCTTCCGATGGCAAGAACGTTGTCCTTCACGAATTTGCGCACCAACTCGATTACGAAAATTTCGCAGCCGATGGAGTGCCGGGATTGACAACGCGCGAGCAGCAATTGTCCTGGAGCGAAGTGATGAAAACTGAGTTTGCGTCGCTCCGTGCTGCCGATGAGACCGGAATACCCACGCTTCTCGATACCTACGGAGCTACTAATCCCGCTGAATTTTTCGCCGTATCAACTGAGGCTTTCTTCGAGCGGCCATGTGCGCTACGCAGTCGTCATCCAAAACTTTACGCGGAACTGCAACGCTATTTTCGACAGGACCCAGTCGAATACTCCGCCGAGCACAAACATTGTCGTTAATGTCGATCTGCTTCTTATTTCATCACGCCGCGCAAACGCCAATCAACTCGCAGAATTTCTTCATGTCGATGTTGCCCCCGGAAACGATGGCGACGATCGGTCCTTTGCCGGCTTTCCCGGTCAGCGCAGCCGCGACCGGCAAAGCGCCCGCGCCTTCAGAAATGATTCGCGCTTTTTCCGCCATTAATCGCATCGCTCTCTTTGTCTCATCCAAACTAACAACGAGGTAGCCGTCCACGACCGGCTTCATCCGCTCCCACATCCGCGGGAACACGCTCTGGCCGCCGGCACCATCGACGAACGACTGCTCGAAATTCTCGAACACTTGCGGAGATCCCTTTTCGAACGAAAGCGCGGCGGGCGCGGCCGTCTCCGGTTCGACTCCCCAAACTCTCACATCCGGTTTAAGCGCTTTGATTGCGCTACCGACGCCCGTAATGAGTCCGCCGCCGCCGATGCTAGCGATGACCGCTTTTGCGTCGGGCGCGTCTTCAAGAATTTCGAGACCCATCGTGCCATGACCAGCGATGAAATTGTGATCGTCGAATGGATGCACAAACGTTCCTTCTGCTCCGGGAAACGAACGCTCGTCGAGCGCTTTCCAAGCGGCGTCGTAAGTAACAGGGATTAGTTTCGCTCTGAGCGCGCGCATCCGCTCGAGTTTAGATTTTGGGGCCGTCTCGATCACGACGACAGTGCACGGGGCGCTTGCTTGTCTCGCCGCATAGGCAACGCCTTGCCCTGCGTTTCCCGCACTGATCGTCCACACGCCGCGCTTGCGCTCGGACTCGGACAGCATTGCCACGGCATTGGCCGCGCCGCGCAACTTGTATGCATTAATAGGTTGCAGATTCTCCAGTTTGAGCCGGATGTCAGGATAATCCGGTCCGAGTTCCAGGCGGATCAGCGGTGTGCGCACGATCGTTCCTGCGATTCGTTTGCGCGCTTCTTGTACTTCAGCCAGTTCTATAGGGCGAATGGCTTCGAGCGTCGTTGACATGAGTGACTTTACTGTAGAGGCGGCTGTGTCAGCCGCAATTTCACTTTGCTGGCGGAGCCGGGCCTAAGCTTCCCTTTCGCGAGCAACTTGGACTAACGAGATAGATTGAACGCCCTAAGGCATATGCGTGTCTCAGCATTCACAATGATCAAAATTACAGTTTCAACATTAGTTGCGGCCGCGATGCTCGTCGCGTCCAGCGCGTTCGCAGGGGACAAGGCGTGTTGTGTCAAAGGCGTGTCGAACACTGAGAAAACGGCATGCGCTGATTTGACAGCGCTGAATCTTACGCCGGATCAAAAGACCAAAATCGAAGCGTGGCAAGCCGAGTGCATGAAGGCTGGCTGCACCAAGGAAAGCCGGAAAACCTTCCTCAAACAGGCAAAGGGAATTCTTTCGGCCGAGCAGTTTGCTCAGCTAAAAGCAGAGTGCAAGAAATCTGCGCAGGCAAAGAAAACCGAGACCTGATCGCCTGATAGATTCGGTCTAAAAAATCTCAACTCGTGATGCGCCGGAAGAAATTCCGGCGCGATCTTTATTGCTTAGGATCCGACACCCTAATCACTCGTCGTCGAAGATGAGGCTGCAGTCTGTCATCTGAGAGCCTTTTCTAGTAGGTCAGCGAGGCGCCAACCGGCCTTGTGCAATTCTTCTCCGACGACATTTGTCGCCCAAGTGCGGTAAGCGACATGATCTGCCATAGGTTTTTCCTCGGCCTCACCAGCCGCTAGGACACGATCTTCTTCCCGGAGCGGATGCACATTTGTAAATTGCAATCGCTGATGTGCCTCGCACGCAACTGGCAGAATTTCGTCCGCCCACGCTTCCGCGTATTTTCTGATCTCGAGATTTGCCGGCATTTGCCAGTTCCTGGGTTCATGCGCGGCCATCTCGTGAACCAATTGTTTTTTGAGCGGCTCGATCTGTGACTGGAGCTCGTTCTTTCGCAACGCTTTCGGCACCTCTGGAAAGAGGGTATTTACAGCGTCATAATCCCAAAAACCGTGGAAGGTCTTCTTATGTATGCCGCGACTGCGCGGCAGGTCATCGCTTAGTTCCAGCGTGAACGTATTTCCGCCTTCGTCTGGCAGAGATGATTTATCCTTGTCCGGGTCGGCGACTTGACCTTGCATGTCGAAATACTCCGCGCCTACATGCAGGGGCTGGTGAATATCGGCCACATAATGAGCCAGCAAAATAATGGCGATTGGCTTGGTGATCTTCCGTTCATTTTGTTCCGAGACTCGTCCTTGCAGGACCTCAATGCAGTACGGAATCATATGGACGACGTCCCATCTGCTACGGCCGGCTTGGCCTTCGGTATATTTCTCCAACCGCACGACAGGAACGTCTGTGTAGTGAAACCAATGATGCGAAGGCATCGCTGAATTGGGATCGTGAGTTGGTTGATTCGCGCGCCAAAAATCGCGCAACTGCATGTCGATTTTACGATAAGCGGTGTAGTGAAAGCTTTTTGGATCATCCACGCCTTTCTTGTCCCACCCTTTGATCTCGTCAGGAATCACGGCCGCTTTTTCCAATGTCATTCCATTAAGTAACGCTCTGATCTTCGCTGCGGTGGGTGTGTTCGCCAGTCGTTCATCAGCAATCGCTCCGATGATCTCGTGCCCAAGCGGGGCGTAAGCTTGCAGCGGTGCTGCAAATCCGACCGTAAGAAAAATCGCCATGAGCAAGGGGTGGACCGGCGAGCATACGAATTGAATCCGGCATTGCCTAGAAAAACTCCGGCCCCAATTTTCTGCTAACAAGAATCAATTAGGCTGCGCTCTTCGAAAATTGTAGGCGTAGTTCTTCGACGCGTTTTTGGAGTTTCGAGAAATGCGATCCGGGCCAGTAAATTTGCCCGCACCCCGAACAGCGCCGAAAGTCTTCGTAATAGATTTTCGTAAGCGGCTGGAGCTTTCCAATTATTTCAGGTTTGCCAACTTTCTCGAGTGACGCATTGCAGCGGAGGCAACGCGTGAATGGAGCGATCGACCGGAGAAGATCAAAGCGACGGATTACCTCGATGGTTTGTTCTGTCGCATGTTGGGACCGCGGATAGTAACCGTTTTGCACAACCGCGTGCATGAGCAGGCGCCGATCGCGTGTGAGTAGCGCTCGATTCTCACGCTGCATCGTCTCTAGCAATTGTC
>QHON01000098.1 GCA_003218815.1 Verrucomicrobiota bacterium | reverse complement strand
ATGCTCGCGTACGTGCAACTCGATCATGAAATTGATCAACGCACGTTCCAGCCTCGCGCCTGCGTCCGTGAAGCAGATAAAACCGCTGCCGCTCAACTTTGCGGCCCGTTCCAGATCAAAAAGCTTTAGCTTTGCGCCGAGGGCAACATGATCGGCAGGGTCAGTTAATCGCGGCTTTTCGCCCCAGCTGCGCACCACGCGGTTGGCGCTTGGATCTTTGCCGATTGGAACGCTCTCATGCGGCAAATTCGCAATTTCCAAAAGCAGATTTCTTTGCTCCTCCTCGGCAGCAGACGTTCGCTTGTTAAGATCGACAATTTCGTCGCCGATTTCCCGGACACGGGCTTCGAAGTCTGCCGTTGCCCCGCTAGCGGTGCGTTTTGCGCCGATCTCTTTGCTCAAGCGTCTGCGCTCCGCGTTCAAGTGCTGCAAAGCAGTCTCGAGTTTTCGGCGTTCGCCATCGGCGCGAAGTACTTCGTTAATTTTCCCTTCGTCGCCACCACCCCGCGTTGCCAGCCGCTCTCGAACAAAATCCGGCTTCTCCCGGATCAAATGAATGTCGAGCATGGCGGCACTGTAGCCGCCGCCGTGTGGGCGGCGCAACGCAAACGTGGGCATCAATGGTGAAGCTCGAATGGGTGGCGAGAACCCTTCGTTCGTCATTTGGGCTTTGCGATTCCTTCAGCATTCGTCATTCAATCCCGGCTGCAACTTGCTCGTGACAATCGAGCACCCCTGCCGATAATTTCCCCGTGGAAAAACTGGACCTGCTTGCCGTCGCTCTCGGCCTTGCTTGCCTCGCCGGTATCAATCTTTACCTGACGGTTTTCGCCACCGGCCTCGCCATTCATTTCCATTGGATCACGCTCGCTCCGGCATATCAGTCGCTCGACGTCCTTGGCAACCCCGTGATTGTTATCATCGCGGGCATTCTTTATTTCCTCGAATTTTTCGCGGACAAAATTCCATGGATCGACTCCGCTTGGGACGCAGTCCACACCGTCATTCGTCCGATTGGCGGCGCGCTGCTTGCCATTCAGGTGCTCGGGCACCCGAGTCCCGTGTTCACCATAATCGTCGCTCTGCTCGCCGGGGGCACGACCCTCGTCGCTCATACCGCGAAAGCAGCTACGCGTCTTGCCAGCAATACGTCGCCAGAACCATTTTCGAATATTGGACTAAGTCTTGGCGAAGATGCAGCGGTGCTTGGCGGGCTCGCTCTCGTTCATTTCAATCCCCTGCTCGCCTTGCTGATCTTCCTCGTCGGCATCGCGGCGTTCTTCTACTTTTCGCCAAGGATTTTGCGGTTAATGAAAGCAAAGATCTGGCTGTCGTGGAAGAAATTGAACGGACCGGCCGATCTTAGCATGCCGGTAAAATTGCCGCGGACATTGCCCTCGCGCTTCGCATCTGTTTTTAGCCGGCAAAACGTTTTAGGCGAGACGATCGCCTGGGCTACCCCGTGCATTAGCGGACGCGGTCGCCGCATTCCAGCGAATCTTTTCGGCGCGCTCGTCGCCACGAACGAAGAGCCCCGCAAAATTTTCTTCGTCGCGCGAAAAAGCGGGCGCCCGTTTGCTCGAACAATCGACCTCGACGACTCGATTGCCGCCCATGAGCCGAGATTTCTTTCCGAGAACCTCGTCATTTTCCCGGCTGCCGGAAAAGGTCCGAAGTATCTATTTATTTTCCCGCGATCGCGCGCGGCAATGGTCGAAGAGATCGTTCATGATCTTCGCGTTCGTGTGAGTTCGCCGATATGGCCGGTCGATCCGCAGCACGCCGAGGCAGCTGACGACGCCAGCGAGGAATCAGACGTCGAGCGAACGGTATCGAGCTGACGAATGGTCGGGACAGTGCGCTGCGCCGCTCCCAGCCAGAGGTGGTGGACGGTGCCGCAGCGTGGCGTTCCTACCGACGGAACATCTTTCGTTCGCGGTCACACCGCGATAGAAAGGT
The DNA here is from genome assembly GCA_003218815.1 of Verrucomicrobiota bacterium. Taxonomy (GTDB): domain Bacteria; phylum Verrucomicrobiota; class Verrucomicrobiia; order Chthoniobacterales; family UBA10450; genus Udaeobacter. Next base: position 2,038 of record QHON01000098.1, on the reverse strand, counting down.
CTCGACTATCACAACAATGCTCTTAGCCGATCGATATGCTGAGTTGCGCGAGACGACACGCATCCGTGAGCGCGCCCTCTTCCCGCCGCAACGAATTCCCAGCGAGTTAGAGCTGCAAGCGCGTTGGTTCGCCGGAGATTTCGGCAAACATTTTGTCACAACCACCGCCGACAAGATCGACATCGTCCAATTTGGCACCTGGAATCGCGAGGCCGGACCCGATTTTCGCGACGCTGCGATCCGGGTAAACGGCAGCGAGCCAATCCGCGGCTGCATCGAGCTCGATGTCATTGATCGCAGTTGGGAAACGCACGGTCACGCCACTAATCCGGCATTTGAAGAGACGGTGCTCCATGTTTTCGTCGAAAAGAGCGAGCGCCAATTTTTCACGCGCACAAAATCGAATCGCAATGTGCCGCAAGTTTGCATCGATCTCACAATTCTGCCGGATGCGTTTAGCGCAAATATTCCGCTGGCGCGACCCGGGCGTTGTCAGTCGCCCCTGAAGGACTTGCCCGAGGAACGTGTGCGCAGTGTGCTTGATGCCGCAGCACAATTTCGATTACAACAAAAAGCCGCGCGAATCAGCCGCAAAATCGACGATCACGGTCGTGACGAAGCGCTCTTTCAGGAAGTTGCGGCTGCGCTCGGTTACAAGGAAAATAAATTACCTTTCACACTGATCACTCAACGATTGTCGCTGAAGCTGCTGCGTGAAAAAACCGACGACAGCGAAGCGATGCTTTTTGGCGTGGCCGGTTTTCTCGAAGCACCCGATCTCGGCGTTTTCAAAAGATCGACGAGAGAATATGTGAGAAAATTGTGGGACCGTTGGTGGCCGCATCGCGATGAAGCGCAGCGGCTGATTTTGCCGGCGAAGATTTGGCGTTTGAGCGGCACCCGTCCGCTCAACCATCCGCAACGCCGAGTCGCCGCTTTGTCAATGCTGGCGCGGGAATGGCCTGCATTTCGTCGCGTGTTAGGTAAAAGGAGTAGCGTTGCAGCGAATGATTTCTTCAGCAGCCTCGATCATCCCTTTTGGAAATTTCATTACACGCTGACTGCTAAAGCATCGCCGAAAGCGATGGCGCTGATTGGCGAATCACGCGTCGCGGACATTTTGGCTAACGTGCTTTTTCCATTCTGGATCGCGGAAGATACCGATCCTTCGACTCCGCTCAGGACAAGCGTTTGGCCGGAATATGCCAGGCTCCCCGCACAACTGTCGAATCGACGTCTCGAAACCGCAGCCACGCGCCTGTTTGGAGATGATCCACGTCGCGCGCAATTTCTAAAAACCATCGTCCATCAGCAAGGCTTGCTCCAGATTTACGAGGACTTTTGCATGCGAGACAATTCAGATTGTGCGCAATGCCCGTTCCCCGAGCAAATGCGGAAGTGGCAGTTGTAGAGGCGCTTGTACCAAGCGCTTGTTCTTTGCTCTCGGCCGTTGACACGGCTGGAGCTACAACCGCTTCACTGCTTTAACCCTTCAACGAAACAACTATGCGGCCCTCGCAAACCCTGATAGTCTTCGCGTCATGCAACGGCATTCAGACGAACGCGCCTTTACTCTCATCGAACTGCTGGTTGTCATCGCCATCATTATTATCTTGGCTGGTCTTCTCTTCGCCGGACTCCGCGGCGCGCAGGAACAGGCTAGGCGGACCCAGGCGAAAAACGATCTCACCCAAATCGTCACCGCGGTGAACGCGTACTACACAGAATATGGAAAATATCCGCTCGTTCCTGCTGCGGATACGATCTACGGACCTGCCGGCTCCTTGAATGATGGTCTATTCTACACTCTACGCGCCGTCGCCTTTGGCGCGAACGCGGGCGACGTCGCCAACCCCCGTAAAATAGTATTTATTTCCCCGCCCTATGTGAAGGATCCTGCGAATCCGCGCGCAGGCATCGGAACGCCGACAGGGACAGGGCCAGGACAATTTTTCGATCCTTGGGGAACGCCTTATCGCGTGGAAATCGACGGAAATTACGACAACCAAATTACTACAAATCCTTACACTGCCAATAC
>QHON01000038.1 GCA_003218815.1 Verrucomicrobiota bacterium | reverse complement strand
CATTTTTGCAGGCGCTGGATCGAACGCTGGCGCGAAATCACCGCGGGCGAAGTTGATTATGCCACCTATCAAGAAGCGGCCGATCGATTTCCAGAAATTCCTCTCGAACAATTCCAGCGCGCTGTCGCTTTCATTGAACCAGATGGCAAAACCTTTTTTGCCGCTGAAGCGGTCTATCGCTCATTAGCTTGTCGATCTTCGAGAAAATGGATGGCCTGGAGCTATGACCAGGTTCCCGGTTTCGCAGCTATTTCCGAGATCGCTTATGGATTTATCGCTCGTCACCGAAAAGTTGGCTCCGCGTTCACCCGTGTGCTTTGGGGGAGAGACGTTCGTCCACCAACTTATTTCTGGGCCCGGCGATGGTTCCTTCGCGCGGTCGGCCTCATTTACCTGATCGCGTTCGTTTCGCTTTGGGTGCAGGTGGACGGACTGATCGGAGCAAATGGTATTTCGCCGGTAAACCAATTTCTACCGGCAATTCATGAACAGTTGGGTCGACAGGCCTATTCGCTCTTGCCGACACTTTGCTGGTTTGACTCGAGCAACACCTTTCTCCATTTCCTCTGCGGCGCCGGCGTCGCTTTCTCTTTGTTGCTCGTGTTTGGAATTGCACCGGTAATCTGCCTGACGGCGCTTTTCGTTTTTTATCTTTCGCTGACGATTTCCGGACAAACATTCCTCAGTTTTCAATGGGATATTTTGCTGCTCGAGACTGGCTTCCTGTCGATTTTCCTCGCGCCTTGGCAGCTTCGCCAAAAGCGTGGACAAGAACCGCCGGTTTCGCGCGCCGCTCTGTTCTTACTCAAGCTGCTTCTTTTCAAATTGATGGTGATGTCGGGCGTGGTGAAGCTTACCAGCGGCGATGATTGCTGGTGGGACCTGACCGCACTCGATTATCATTACTGGTCGCAACCGCTGCCGACGATCTTCGGCTGGTGGGCAGATCAGCATCCGGAATGGTTCAAACATTTCTCGGTCGGATTTTGCATGGCGGTGGAAATCATCGCGCCGTTTTTCATCTGGGCGCCGCGGCGTCCGCGACTGATTGCCGCTGGATTGATGATTTTTCTCCAACTGGTAATCGCGTTGACCGGTAATTACTGCTTCTTCAATCTGCTCACGCTCGCGCTTTGCCTGCTGTTAATTGATGATGGGGTGGCCGCGTCGCGGAGCGACCCGCGCACGTTTCGCACAGCGAAACCGCTACAGGATTACCTGTCAACATACAGTGCGATCATTGTGCTCATCGTGACGTTGCCCATCAATGGGTGGCTCGTTTTTACTGCGTTTAAGCCGGATGCAGCGTGGCCGCGCACGCTCGCGTTTGCATATCAACACCTCGAACCGTTCCGGATCGTGAACGGATACGGCCTGTTTCGCGTAATGACGAAAGATCGCCGCGAGATTATGGTCGAAGGCAGCACCGATGGGATCGACTGGTTGCCGTACGAATTCAAATGGAAACCGGGCGATGTAAACCGCGCCCCTGGTTGGTGCGCGCCACATCAGCCCCGGCTCGATTGGCAGATGTGGTTCGCCGCGCTGGGAACTCCAGAGCAAAATCCCTGGTTTACCCGGCTCGCCGTTTGTTTGCTGAAGGGAAAGCTGGATGTCGCCCGGTTGTTTGCCCATGACCCGTTTCCTAATCAGCCACCGCGTTATATCCGCGCGATCTTGTTTCGTTATCGATTCACTACGGCGAAAGAACATCGACAAACTGGCGCATGGTGGAAACGCGAAGAGCTGGGGGAATATTTGCCAACTGTATCGCTTGAACGGGGCCAATAAGATCGCGAATTGGCCGCGCTGGTTGAGCAAGGCGCTGGTCAGGAGTATGTTTGGCCGGTGGCAAAGGAAGAACAGATCGTGACCGAAGGCACGGTGACACAGGTGTTGCCGGGCACGATGTTTCGGGTCGATCTTCCGGGACAACGCAACGTGCTTGCGCATATCTCCGGGAAGATGCGCAAGCATTTCATCCGGATCGTGCCGGGAGATAAAGTTTCATTGGAACTCTCGCCCTACGATTTGACCAAGGCGCGAATCATTTTTCGCGAGCAATGACGTCGCAGGCATTGGCGAGCTTCGCAGGCCAATAGCAATGGAATTTCATAAGCGCGATCACAATACGAATTGCGTTTTCACGTAGAAAAGCATTTGTTCGCCGTCGCGTTTGCTGAAAGGCAGAAGCGCGCGGATACTGAGGAAGAAAATTAACTGGAGATTAGCAATGCCTGAAGAGAATAAAGCAGAACAATCCGGGTCTGGTATGACAGACGCGCAAAACAAATTGCAAAGCAGTAAAACCCACGCACGCAAGGCAGCCGAGGATTTGCGATCCGCAGCCGGCGATTTGAAATCAGCCGCCGGCGCTGTGGCGGGAGAGTACCGCGGCAAAGCTGAACAAGCCTGGGGAGATGCGCGAGGCAAAGCAGAACAAGCTTGGGGCGATGCGAGGGATCGCGTCCGCACATTTCAGGAAGACGCGGAGCAATACGTGCGCGAAAACCCGACGAAGGCGGTGTTCACAGCGCTCGGAATCGGGTTTATATTGGGCCTGATCTTCCGGCGTTAATCGCGCTGCGGTCGAATGATCAGCGAGACCACTCGGTCCCGCAATCCTGCGGGACATGCGGGTTTGCTGCAAAACCTGCTGGCGCTTACGGGCGCGCTGGCGGACTTTTTCGAAAGCCGCTTTGCCCTTCTCGCCGAGGAATCGAAAGCGGCGTTTGTGCAGCTACTGGTGCTCGCAAGTTATCTAGTTTTGGCGCTCATTCTTTGTGCGTTTGGTTACGTGTTCCTGATCGCAAGCGCCGTAGTCGGTCTGGCACACCTCGCGGGGATTTCGTGGTTATGGACCGCATTGATGGCTGCGGGAGCGCATTTTATCGTTGCGCTGGTCCTGCTTCTGGTCGCGCGCAGTCGAATGACCAAGCCCCTCTTTCGCGCGACAGTATCCGAAATAAAGAAAGATCGCGAATGGCTGAAAAACCTGGACGCAACAGATCAACCAGTGAGCTGACGGCAGAGATTGCCCATTCTCGTGAGCGTGTGGCACGTGATTTGCGTGGTCTGCAGTATGAACTGGATTTTCCGCGAAAGCTCCGAAGATCGTTTCGAGAACAAACAGTTTCCTGGATTACAGCCGCCGCCGCCGTCGGCACACTGATTGTCCTGTTGCCGGTGCGAAAGAAAAAGATCTACGTCACTGCCAAAAGGGGCGGGAAACGCCAGAGGAAATTTCTCGAAGCTGGATTCGTCCTCGGTGCATCGAAAATCGCGGCAAGCTTGCTTCGACCTGTGATTGTCGATTTTCTCAAAAATCGACTGACAGATTATGCTGGTCGGTCCCGTCAGCAAGAAGGTAGAAGGCCTTAAACGCAACGTTGCCGGCGCCATTTACCTTGATCCTCGCTTCCCCGCATGGAGAATCGAATCCTAAAACTGCTTCTAATAGTTTGTTTTAGCATCCATTGGCATAATCATCTCGACAGCACGCAATGATTGCAAAGGTTCCGGAGATTCCAGTCAGATCGCATCCGCTCGGCCACGTCGATGAGTATCTCGAAATCGGCCAAAAAGCGGGCGCCTCCGATGTTCATCTCGCCGTGAACGCACAGCCGATCTGGCGCGTGCATGGAACCTTACAGCCGATGTGGCCCGACGCACCGCGGCTCGGCCCAGAGGACACGGCGCTCCTGGCTGAAACCTTTGTTCCTGATGTGTATAAAGAGGAACTCAAGACACGCGGTGATTCCGATTTTGCGTATACGAACGAGTTCGCCCGTTACCGCACTAGTGTAGTGCGCCAGCGACTCGGCGTCGAAATTGTTTTCCGCGTGATTAACACGCATATCCGGACGATGGATGAACTCGGGTTGCCAGAGCATCTCAAATTACTCACCCGTTATCAAAACGGATTGATTTTGGCGACGGGCTCGGTGGGTACGGGTAAATCGACGACGCTCGCGGCCATGGTCGAGCAAATAAACATGGAACGGCGCGACCACATCATCACGCTCGAGGATCCGATCGAATACATCCTCAGGTCGAAAAACTGCCAGGTGTCTCAACGCGAAGTGTTCACGCATACCGAGTCGTTCGCTGCGGCGCTGCGAGCGTCGCTTCGGGAAGATCCTGACGTGATCATGGTTGGCGAGATGCGCGACTTGGAAACGATTTCGCTCGCCATCACCGCATCCGAGACGGGGCATCTTGTTCTGGCAACACTGCACACCGGCAATGCTTCGCGCACTCTTGATCGATTACTCGATGTGTTCCCACCTGATCAACAGGAACAAATTCGGGTGATGGTGAGCGAATCATTGCGCGGGGTCATCAGTCACCAGCTGGTGCCGAAAGCAGACGGCACTGGTCGCGTGCTAGCGCTGGAAATTCTTACCAACACGCCGGCTGTGGCCCACGTTATCCGTGAAGCAAAAACATACATGTTGCCCGGCATTATCCAGACCGGCAAGAAACAAGGCATGTGTTTGATGGACGATACGCTGATCGATCTTTATGATCGCGGTCTGATTAGCTCAGAAGAAGCCTACGCGCGTGCCGACCAAAAACAGACGATGCGCCAGCACCTCAAAATGTGACCGCTGACCTCTTCCTTCTTACTTCTGACCTCTAACATGGCTTACCTCGATCAATTTCTCAGCGTGATTGTTAAGCACGGGGGGTCCGACCTGCACATCGGTGAAGGAGAACCCCCAAAGATGCGGATGCATGGTGACATAATGCCCATCCGTGCGGAGCAGGTGACACGCGAGGAAGCTATTCAGATGATGAGTGAAATTTGCGGCCCGCACAATTGGGAGATCTTTGAAGGGCGCGGCGATCTCGATTTTGCCTACGAGATGGATGGGGCCTCTCGCTTTCGGAGTAACTATTTCAAGCAGTCGAATGGTTATGGCGCGGTTTTTCGTCTGATCCCCACGAAGATTGCCACGCTGGAGGAGTTGGGGATTCCCGTGGTTGTGAAACAATTCGCGCACTTGCGCGGCGGCCTCGTCCTTGTTACCGGCCCAACTGGCTCGGGCAAAACGACTACGCAGGCGGCGCTAGTTGATTATATCAATCAAAACTTTTCGAAGCACGTCGTAACAATCGAGGAACCGATCGAATTCGTGCACGACAACAAGCAAAGCACGATCACGCAACGAGAAGTGCCGGGCGATTCGAGTTCGTTTCCCGCCGCGCTTAAGGCGGCGCTGCGAGAGGATACAGATATTGTGCTTGTGGGAGAGATGCGGGACCTCGAGACAGTTTCGCTCGCGCTCACCGCAGCCGAAACGGGTCTTCTCGTATTCGGCACGCTGCACACGAACAACGCCCGAAAGACGGTTGATCGTATGGTAGACGTTTTTCCAGCTGAACGACAACCGCAGGCTCGCGCCATGCTTGCCAACTCGCTTCGCGGCGTCGTTGCACAACTGCTTTTAAAAAGAGCGGACCGGCCTGGCCGAATCGCTGTAAACGAGATTCTAATCGCAAATGCAGCGGTCGCGGCCATCATTCGCGAAGGCGCAACGCAAAAACTCCAAGACGTCATCGTTTCCGGCAAGGCACAGGGAATGCAGTTTATGGACGACACGATCTGGGCGTTGCTCGAAAAAGGCATTGTCTCCGCGCACGAAGCCTTCATGAAGGCCATCGACAAAAATCGGTTCAAGCCATTCCTCTCCGCGGAGGAAGAAGCGCTTGCTAATGCCGCTGGCGCAGCGCCGGATGACGAGAAACGGCTCGCTGGCAATTTTGTAAAACCGATTGGCGCTCCCGCTGCGAAACGCGCAGTGGGGTAAGATACTAAACTGCGTCATTGGCTAGATAGAGTCTCGCCCCACAGCTTTTGGCTGCAAATAACCCGGATTACCCTGCTGACATCATCAGCACCGCGGTCCCCTTGAGCTTGCCGGCACGAAATCTATCTAACGCAGTATTGGCTTCTTCAAGCGGAAAAATTTCAGTCTCCGTTCGCACCGGGACGCGCGGCGCAATTTCAAGAAATTCTTCACCGTCGCGCCGGGTCAAGTTCGCAACCGAACAAATCGTGCGTTCACCCCAAAGATCGGCATACGGAAATGAAGGGATGTCGCTCATGTGAATCCCGCCACAAACAACAATGCCACCTTTAGCCAGCGCGCGCAGCGCCAGCGGCACAAGTTCTCCGACGGGCGCGAAGACGATCGCGGCGTCAAGTTTTTCCGGCGGCATTTCATCGGAACCACCGGCCCATGTTGTGCCTAATTTTCTCGCCGATTCCTGACCAGCTTTGTCACCCGGTCGCGTGAATGCAAAGATTTCGCGCCCCTGGTAAATCGCAATCTGCGCGATTAAATGCGCGGCATTCCCAAATCCATAAATGCCAAGCCGGCGCGCGTCGCCAGTCTTTCGATACGAACGATAGCCAAGCATGCCGGCGCAGAGCAGCGGCGCAATATCGACATCGTCGTACTGCTCGGGCAAATGAAAACAAAATCGCGCGTCCGCGACAACGAACTCGCCATAACCGCCGTCGATGGTATAGCCGGTAAAGCGCGCACGGTCGCAAAGATTTTCGCGGTTGGATCGACAGTAAGCGCATTTGCCGTCGGTCCAGCCGAGCCACGGAATCCCGACGCGATTGCCGATTGAAAATTTTTCGACACCTGTTCCGACTTGTTCGATATGCCCGACGATTTGATGGCCGGGAATCAACGGCAGCTTCGGATCCGGCAATTCGCCATCGACGATGTGAAGATCGGTGCGGCAAACCGCGCACGCACTTAGACGAACGAGCAGTTGTCCCGCGTCGGGCTTCGGCTTGGCCACATCGAGCAGCATGAGCCGCTGCCGAGGTTTTTCGAGAACCATCGCACGCATCTCGATCTACTTCGTAAGATCATGCGACGCCGGCGGGCATCGGCTCGCGGACTTCGCCGTCACCGGTCGGCTTAGGCTCACCCTCATGATGCATATGAGCGCTGCGCAGGAACGGCACTTTATCAAGAACGTGCTCTTGGAACCATTCGAGCCAGAGATAAATGACCGGCGTCACAAAAAGCGTAATCATTTGTGAGAAAATCAGGCCGCCGACAATGACAAGACCAAGCGGACGGCGCGCCGAGGCGTCGTGGCCAAACCCGAGCGCAAGCGGCACCGCGCCCATCAGGGCAGCGAGCGTGGTCATCATGATGGGCCGAAAGCGCTCCAGGCTGGCTTCGTGAATTGCCTCTCGCAGACTCAACCCCTCGTCGATTCGTTTCAGCGCAAAATCGACCACAAGGATTCCGTTCTTCTTTACGATACCGAGCAGAAGAAACAGACCAATGACGCTATAAAGAGACAAGCTTGATCCAAAAGCCCAGAGGGTGAATAAGCCGCCCACGACCGCCGGCACGATCGCGGGGAAAAGCACCGTGATCGGATGGACGTAGCTTTCGTAAAGAATTCCCAGAATCACATACATGACAAAAATCGCCGACAGTAGGAGCAGCGGCAGCGACTTAAAGAGTTGGCGAAAGACAAGCGCTTCACCTTGAAACGTGGCTTGGACACTGGGGATTTGCTGGTGCACTTGTGCGAAGCTGTCTTCGATGAATTTGGTGGCATCACCGATCGCGACGTTCGGCAATAGATTGAAGTTGATGGTCACACTGGTGAATTGATTGAAGTGATTGACCGCCTGCGGACCAACGATCTGCTTGGTCGATGTTACGGCTCGCAGCGGCACCAGGTTCGCGGCAGTGCCAGTTGTCGTTGTGATCGTTCCACCACCTACTCCCGTCGCGCTAAAGCTGCCGCCGGTGTTGCTACGCACATAAAGATCGTTGAGGTCAGCCGGCTGCGCCCGCTCTTTGTCTTTCACTTCGAGAATCACCTGATACTGGTCCTCGGGCTGTTTGATTAAGTAGACGTAGTTTTGCGAGTAAGCAGTGCGCAGCAAACTCTGGACAGCGGAAGTCGAAACGCCGTAAGTGGCGGCGCGCTCACGGTCAATATCGACAGTGAGATTCGGTGTACTGTTGTAATAATCAGAGCGGACGGACGCGAAGCCTTTGAAATCTTTTAGCTTGGTCATTAACTGATTGGCAGCCGCGTAGACGTCATCGGGTACAATGCCGCTGAGCGTGTAAGCGTACTGCCCCTGCGTCTGGCTAGTGGCGCCAACATTGATTTGCAGCACGGGGTTTGGCTGCAAGACCGCGGTTATGCCTGGAATCGAGCTGATCGATTTCTGCAATTGGGGGATGCATTGGTCGATTGGCAGGCGCTGACTCCTTGGTTTCAGAAAACAAAAAATGAGGCCTTGCGAGGACGAAGTGCGAGCTGCGAAGCCAGCGAGGGTGAAAAATTGTCCGATATTTGGATCGTCCTTCAGTTTCTGATTCACCTGCTGCTGATAGGCATGCATCTGCGCGGGCGAAGAGCCTTCCTGAGCGATGAAAACTCCCCTTATGAAGCCGCTGTCGCCTGGCGGCAGCAAGGTGAACGGCAAATGGGTGAAGAAAAACCAGAGGCCGAGAATGCATCCGAGGAGGATCGGAACGGTCAGCCAGGCGCGATCGAGAAATTTGTCCAGGGCCTTGCCATACCCTGCGATCACGCGTTGGATGAAATCGCTGGTCCATTTTTCCATGCGAGCCCGTTTGTGTCCCGCTTTACGTTCGCCCAGAATGCGCGCGCACATCAGCGGAGTAAGAGTTAACGAAATAAGTCCCGAAGCGAGAATGGCGACGATAATCGTAACCGAAAATTCACGGAAGATGCGACCAAGCAAGCCGGGCAAAAAGACCAGAGGAATAAAAACCGCAGCCAGCGACAGTGTCATCGACATGATGGTCACGGAAATCTCGCCAGCGCTGTTGAAAGCGGCTTTCAGAATCGATTCACCATGCTCCGCGCGACGCACGACATTCTCCAGAAACACAATGGCGTCATCGACGAGGAATCCGATTGCCAACGTAAGCGCCATCAAGGTCAAATTGTTGATGGAATAGTTGAGCGTGAACATCACCGCGACCGTGAGCAGCAAAGACAAGGGAAGTGCGACCGCGGGAATGAGCGTATCCGTGGCGCGTCCAAGGAAGATATAGATCACCAACACCACCAGAACGAACGCGATCATGAGTGTGAATTGCACATCGTGAACGGAATCGACGATGCTCTGGGACCGGTCGAAGACTGGAACGAGGGTGATCGATCCCGGGAGGCTCGCGCGTATTTCGGGAAAGAGCGCTTTTACCGAGTTGGCAACCTCGACCGCATTTGCGCCCGCTTGTCGCGAGACGGCCAGCACGACGACGGAGCCGGGCGGATTAAAGCCGCGCATCCAAAATGTACGTGAGATCCGCTCGTCCTGCACGCTTTGATAAACGTCGGCCACATCGCGTAGATAAACGGGCGAGCCATCTCTGTTCCGCGCGACAATCAGATTACGATATCCGTCCGCCTGATCGATCTGCCCGTTTGGCAGAAGAACAAATGTACGGTGCACCCCGTCGAATTGGCCGGCGCCAGAGTAAACTGTTCCCGCTTTGATCGCGCCGGCGAGATCGTCCATCGTCAGTCCGCGCGAAGCGAGCCCAGCGGGATCGGCTTTAATTCGAATCGCGCCCTGAACGCCGTAAATATTCACCTGCGATACGCCAGGCAAGATCGCGATGCGTTGCGCTACGGCGGTGGATGCATATTTGTAGAGATCGCCATCGGTCAACGTATCGGAGAGTAAGCCGAGCAGATAAATCGCCTGATCGTTCGGATTTGTCTTTGTGAACGTCGGCGGGCTGGGCAGATCGAGAGGCAGCTTCCCGGTTGCCCGCTGAATCGCCGCTTGCACATCTGTGGCAGCGTCAACAATACTCTTGCTGAGAACAAACTGGAGTGTGAACGACGTATTCCCCTGCGTGCTTGCGCTCGTGATGATGTCGAGTCCTGGAATTTGCAGGAATTGCTTCTCCAGGGGGGTGGCGATGTTGTTCGCCATAGTCGTCGGGTTCGCACCGGGATATGCGCACGTGACCTGGATAACCGGATAATCGACCGCGGGCAGATCGTTGACGGCGAGCTTGCCGTAAGTGGCTATCCCAGCGACGATGACCGAGAGCGTCAATAGCACAGTCATCACCGGCCGGCGTATAAAGGGCCCCGAGAGCCCCGAGCCACTGACTTGGATTAGCTTGGCACCGGCGTTATCTTTCGGCGACGCACCAACCCTCGCCGGTCGCGTCCCTTGTTGCCCATCCCGGGCAGTATGGGGCGAATTATCTTCATGTTTCCCCGCTCCATCGTGTTGTTCTTCTCCAGCCATATCGGGAACCGGATTTTCTACATTGGGGCCTTCGCCGCAACCTGGCCACCGTTCGGAGGACCCGGAGGATTGTATGGTTTAGGATCGACCTTTGTTCCCGGCGCCAGTGCAAGCTGTCCTGTAACGACGACAGTTTCACCGGGTTGAACGCCATCCTGGATCACGGTCATGTCGCCATCCTGCCGTTGACCGGGCTTGACCGGTCGCAAATCAACCGTGTTGTCTGCTTTCACCACGAAGACAAACGGGCCGCTCTGACTAATTTGCACGGCCTGCGACGGCACCAGCGTCGCATCTTTGAACAAGTCGAGAATAAAACGCACACGGACGAATTCCAACGGCCAAAGAGCATGGTCGGGATTGGGGGTGACCCCTCGCGCTTTCACCGTGCCCGCGCCTGGTTGAACCGCCGTGTCGATGAAATAGAGGTCGCCTAAACGTGGCGGCATGCTGCCGTCCGCAGCGCGCGTTTCCACTTTAACGTTTGGGCCGCCAAGATAACGCCGTACGAGCGGCAGGTCATTTTCGGCAACAGTAAAATCGGTGTAAATGGGATCCAGTCCCTGAATGGTCAGCAGCACCGCGCCGCCGCCTCCTCCGTTTCCGCCAGTCACCACGTTGCCAACATCGACAAGCCGCAAACCAGCCCGGCCATTGATAGACGAGCGAATACTACAATAATCCAGATTCACCTGCGCAGCGGCGACCGCGCCTTCGGCGGTTTTTACCATCGCCTCATCGCTTTTCACTGTCGCCTGAGCGGCGTCCAGATCCTGGGGTGAGATCACATTTCTGGCGCGCAGTTCCTGCTGGCGCTTCAGGGTAATTTGATCGAGAACCAATTTCGATTGCGCCTGCGCGAGCTGCCCCTGCGCTTGTTCGAGCGCGGCCTGGTAAGGCCGCGGATCAATCGTGAAAAGCAAATCGCCCTTTTTCACATCGGCGCCATCTTGAAAATTACGGGCGACGATTTGACCGCTCACCTGGGCCTGGACCTGAACGGTCTCATACGCAGCGCAAGTGCCAATTTCATCGAGATAAAGAGGCACATCCTTTGTGATAATTTTGGCGACAAGTACGGGTCGCACCGGCGGCTGGGCAGCTTTGACCTCACTGGCCCTGTGTTGAAAAATCCGATACAAGACGAAGGCAGCAAGGACGATAAAAAGCAGATAAGCCCACTTAGGAATAGGGTGGTTGGTGAGGCGCGCGCGCTTCATTGAGATCTCCTCGGGACGCGGCGGCGCGCCCTTTTCCTTGTATTCGGATACGCATCACTGTTCTGGCCGTTCTGACGCAAACGAACGGAGGGGGTAACCATTCTTCGCGCTTCATCGCGTCTTTCCGCTTTCTCACAAATCTGTGTGAGCACTTTGATGCAGGTTCGCAGTTCGGACGCTGGAATGCCGGCAAGCAACTCATGTCGAAGTTCGTCTGCCGCCGTTTGGATCTGAGCGATAATGCGCTGGGCCCGCCAGCCGAGCAGCACCTCTTTGCAACGACGATCGCGGGGCGAATTCCGGCGCGTGATCCAATCTTCCTTCTCCAAGCGATGCAACAATGTTACGACCGTTGGCTCTTCCACGCCAAGTCGCGCGGCGATCTCTGTCTGAGTGAGTGGCTCAGGCGCGAGAGACAGATGCAAAAGAGTGCGCCACTTTGCCTGGCTCAAGCCCATTGGCTTAAGACGCTCGTCCAGTTTTTGCCGCCAGGCGCGAGCCGTGCCGTGTAGCAACGGGCCAATTGTTTCCCAGTCAGACATGGTGCAGGCTAAATTGGTTAGCATGCTAACCAATTCCGATTTGCCAGACTGTCAATCTTTATGGCCCGACCTCGAAGAGAGTCACCCCGCGCTTGCGATAATCCGTGATGCGAGCGAGTCGATGCGTCCGCCTCGGCGCCCACTGTTGCGTAGTGGTTGCTTCGTGCTCGCCTTCCGTCTCCACAAGAAAATAATGTGTATCCCGCGGCAGGTTCGTCATCTCGGTCGCGTAGATCAATGGTGCTTTCACGTAAAACAGCACCGGTTGATAATCCGGATCCACCGCGTAGAGCGTCTCGCCCGCCGGCACCAGGGCATTAATTTCCGCCGCCGCCTTTTTTACCTGCTGTCTGTTTCTCAAAACGAACGCAGCAAGCGGATACCCAATTCCACCGATCACGAGTCCAAGTCCGACAAAGGCTGCCACCACCCTAGTCCACACTCGTTCGCTCCCCAACTGCATTCGCTGAGGCCATTGCCATGCATTGCCGACATAACTCATGGCAAGCAACCATGAGGCTGGAACCAATGCCGGCATGCTGTATCGGGGTAGCGCGCCGGGCACGAGGTTGACGGCGACAAACGGACCGACAATTCCCCAGGTAAGAGCGCGCGCTAGTCGCCGCTGTAGTTCATCTTGGAATCGCGTAAACCGCACGAATGGGAACAGGATGACCCAAGGCAGAAAATAGACGAGAGCGCGCGGAACATTTTGGATCCAACTCGAAAAATTGAAATTGCTCGCGCTAAACCGGCCGCTGAATTGAGCCGACCACTTACGCAGCGCCACTTGCATAGTGGTGCTCTGGAGAAACGGAATCGCCCAGGCTGCGAAAATTCCGAACATAATGGCGAGCGCGGTGAAGTGCGCGGGATGGATAAGCAAACGCCAATTCTTTGTTTGCCACAGGACGGCGAAGACGATTCCATAAAAAAATACGAGATGAAGCGGGCCTTTCGCCAACAAGGCCAACCCGAGGAAGATCGATGTTGGCAACCAAATGAGCCATGGGGATCTTTTTTGCGAGACAAAACCCAACCAAAAAATGATCGCGAGACCGGAGAGTGAAATGTAGAGCCCTTCGATTTCGATCAATCGACCTTTTTCTATCATGCCGATATTCGTCAGCCAAATGAGCGCCGCGGTTATCGATCCGCTGGGGCCGAGACTGGCGCGCGCGACCGTAACAAATGCGATTGCGACCGTAAGTACGGAAAGCGCGGACGGCAGCCGGGCTGTCCATTCATTGCGAATCCCAAATACTTTGAAAGACGATGCCACTAGCCAGTTCACCAGCGGCGGCTTGCGGAAGTAGGCGGTGCTTCCCACTCGCGGAACGATGTAATCGCCGGTCTCGATCATCCGGACCGCCGGCAAAATCCGCCGTCCTTCTTCTCCTTTGATTGCGAGAGAGCCAAGTGCGGGAAGGTAAATCGCCGCCCAAATTAACAGGACAATCAATAAACTTTTAGGCTGCGAAATCATCGGGTTGTTGGATGTTCGATGTTGACTCTTTAAGGTCAACTCAAACCGAGCCGCAGCTTGACGAAGCGGCAGGCGAAGCTAAGTTGTCTTTCTAGTCCGCGCGCTGATCGGAGTGGGAACCGGTGTCCCACTCTTTTTAGTCTGCGGGCTAGATGTTTTTATGAACGCAGAATTTATAGCCATGCTCGATTACCTTGAGCGAGAGCGCGGGATCAAACGCGAAATCCTGCTCGAAGCGGTCTCGAACGCGCTGCTTTCGGCCTCAAAGAAGAGTGTTGGTGCGTCGCGCGACCTGCGCATCGATATCAATCCGAAGACCGGTGAAATTCGCGCGCTGGCAAATTTGCTGGTGGCCGATCATGTCAGCAATCCACAGGACGAGATCGAGCTTTCAAGAGCCCGCAAGATCAAACCGGACGCAAGTATCGGTGACACGGTCGAGGTGGAAGTGACACCGCGAAATTTCGGCCGCATTGCCGCACAGACTGCCAAGCAAGCGATGATGCAGCGAATTCGCCAAGTCGAAAAGGAAATGATTTACGAGGAGTTCAAAGATCGCGCCGGCGAAATCGTCAGCGGAACGGTGCGTCGTTTCGATCGCTCCGACGTCATTCTCGACCTTGGGAAATTTGAGGCCATCATGCCCCAGCGCGAACGCGTGGTCGTCGAAGATTACAATGTGGGCGACCGGCTCCGCGCCTACGTGGTCGCGGTGGAAAACGGCATTCGCGGCCCCGAGATCATCGTTTCGCGTAGCCATCCGAATTTCGTGCGCCGTCTTTTTGAATTAGAGGTGAGCGAAATCGCCGATGGCACAGTCGAGATTCGCGGCATCGCCCGGGAAGCGGGTTATCGGACGAAAATCGCCGTCTGGAGCGCGAACGAAAAAGTGGATCCGGTGGGCGCCTGCGTAGGCATGCGCGGCTCACGGGTTAAAAATATTGTCCGCGAACTGAACAATGAAAAGGTCGATATAATTCGCTGGAGCTCCGACCCAAAGGAATTTGTGCTCGAAGCGCTTAAACCTGCCAAAGTCAAGAACTTGGTGTTCGATACCGAGAAGAAGAGTGTGCAGATCTCCGTCGATGAAGACCAGCTTTCGCTCGCGATCGGAAAAAAAGGACAAAATGCGCGTTTAACCTCGCGGCTCACCGGCTGGGAAATTAACATCGGCAAGGACATTTCGGCCACAACCGCTGTCGAACAAAAAGTGGCGCAGGCGGCGCAGACACTCGCCGGTGCCCTGCCAATTACCGAAGAGCAGGCACTAATACTTGTGAAATCCGGGTTTACGAATTTGGAAGGATTACGCGACGCGGATGTCCAGGATTTTGTGGACATACTCGCGGTGGACGAAACGAAGGCGCGCGAGATTCACGAGGCGGTCCATCAACAAGAGGTCGCGCAGTA
>QHON01000097.1 GCA_003218815.1 Verrucomicrobiota bacterium | reverse complement strand
GTACTGATTGATTATCCGGGTTTCAATTTGCGACTTGCCCGCGCATTGCGAAAACGATCGCCCCGACAAAAGATCATTTACTACATCAGCCCCCAGGTTTGGGCGTGGAACCGTGGCCGCATCAAAAAGATGGCCCGTCATCTTGATCTGATGCTCTGCATTTTTCCATTTGAAGCTGATCTCTACAACGAATCGGGGCTGCATGCCGTATTTGTAGGTCATCCCATGATTGAAAGGCTGGAAGCTGAGAGGATCGACACTGAGCGCGATCCGAATTTAGTCGGCCTTTTTCCGGGCAGTCGCTTGCGAGAAGTGCGCAAAATTTTGCCAGTGCTGATTGATACGGCGAACCTGCTTAAGCGGCACAAGCCAACTTTGCGCTTTGAAGTTGCGGCGGCATCTGCCGAGCTTGCAGCGGAGATGGACAAAATGCTTGAGCAACCCCGAAAGATTTCGGGACAAGATCGACAAATGATTCAGATCAAAATCGGCGAAACAGCGGCGATTATGCAGCGCGCTTTTGTGGGAATCGTGGCCTCTGGAAGCGCCACACTTGAAGCTGCTTATTTCCGGTTGCCGTTTGTCCTGATTTACAAGGTGGCATGGCCGACCTATCTGGCGGCGCGACTCGTGGTGACCATTAAATATCTTGGCATGCCGAACGTCCTCGCGAACAAAGAAGTAGTTCCCGAATTTATTCAGCACGAGGCGAAACCAAGCCTCATCGTCAAGACGGTACGACAGTTGATGGAAAAAACAGAGGCGCGTGCGCAGATGGTTGCCGGATTCGATGAAATCGTCAGCCAGCTGGCGAAAGGCGACGCAAGCAAAAGGGCGGCGCAAGTGATAATCGACGAGATTGGGAAATCTACATCAAAAGAATAACTGATCATACGATGAAAATTTTGGATATTTCACGAACACTTTCGAATGACTTCGCGGAATGGCCCGGTGACGAGCCGTTTCATTATCGCCTAACGAGAGAGATCGCCAAAGGCGCGACCGTAAATCTGGGCGCCGTCACGATGAGCGTACATAACGGCACGCACGCTGATGCACGATTTCACTTCGACCCGAAGGGCGAATCGATTGAGAAAGCGCCGCTCGATATTTATTTCGGTCGCGCAACCGTGGTCGATTTTGCGCAGGCTTTTTTGCGCGCCAAGGAAAAACATCTGATCACTCTCGAAGATCTCCAGCCGCACATCGAAGAAATCGCTGCGACCTCGCGCCTTCTGGTAAAGACCGGGCGATGGAGCGACTCGACGGTTTTTCCGAAGCGAATTCCGGTGATTGCTGCTGACGTTCCACGGTGGCTGCAGAAAAATGGAATCAAGCTGTTAGGATTGGATGTTCCGTCTGTAGATGAGATCGATTCGAAGTCGTTGCAGAACCATCACGCGCTGGCCGCGGCTGGCATTGCCATTATTGAATCGCTCGATCTGAATGGGGTCAGCCGTGGCATTTATAATTTGGCCGGGTTGCCTTTAAAAATCGCGGACGGCGACGGCGCACCGATGCGCGCCGTTCTCTGGCGCGATTAATACCACATGAATGTCATTCCGAGCGGAGCGCAGCCCAGTCGAGGAATGGAGCGAGCTGGGAAGCCGCGACATGGACGGGAAGGCCAGAGGCCGAGCGAACTGGGAGCGAGCGAGTCAATCTCTGGAGCCTGATATTAGAGATGTCTCGACTCCGCTCGACATGACAAGAAGCCTGCTAGAAGACCGGCGCACGCTCTGGGTTGTTGCCGCCGTTATCCTTCTGCTTTTCGCGATCGCGAATTTGCCGTGGCAACTCGACGATTACGATCAAGCCAAGCAGGCGTTCACTTCCTTTCAGATGATCAAGGAAGGACGCTGGTTTTATCAGCAGACACCGCACGAACATGTGGCGACCAAGCCGCCGTTGGTAGGCTGGATTTCGGCTGGTCTCTTTGCGATGACGCGCTCGTGGGATGTGGCGTGGCGGCTGCCATCGCTTTTGGCCGCAATTGCGATAGCGATGTTGCTGTTTCGTGCCGGGACCTCCGCTTACGGAACAGTTGCGGGATTGTTTGCCTTCAGCGCGTTCGGATTAAATCTGCTGAGTCCCCGGCTGGCAACGCTCGTCCGCACCGACATGCCGCTGGCGCTCATAATTTTTCTCATCGGCTTGCTGATTTGGAAAAAAATCCGAGAGGGAACAGAGTGGAAGCCGCGAGATCGAATTTACATTTTCGCATTGCTCACGATCGCAATGCTAATCAAGGGACCAATTGTTTACGCGTTTTTGCTGCCGGGTATTGCGCTGTTTCAATGGAAATGCAGGCGACATGATCCCAGCCGGACTGGCAATTCTGTAGCCGTCGCCCTGTGGGCGACGCGCACGCCTCGCACAGCGAGGCGGCTACAGGAATCCATGTTTATCTGCGTTGATCTGCGGATAAACTAGTCGTTCAATGACTCCCGAAGTCCGCGTCCGCTTCGCCCCCTCGCCCACGGGCTATCTCCACATCGGCGGCGCACGTACGGCCCTTTTTAATTGGCTCTTCGCGCGACATCACGACGGCAAATTTATTTTGCGCATCGAGGACACCGATAGAACGCGCAATACCGAAGAAGCAGCCGCCGCGATTTATGAAGGATTGCGCTGGCTCGGCCTCGATTGGGATGAAGGTCCGCATGTGGGCGGAGATTTCGGACCGTATCTGCAAAGCGAGCGAACGGATATTTACGAGCGGTATCTGAAAAAGCTTCAGGACGCCGGCCATATTTTCGAAGACGCGGGCGCGCTCCGTTTTCGCTCGCCGCGTGAGCACGTGATGGTCGATGACGTCGTCTGCGGCAAAATCGATTTTGATCTCACAAATCCAGGCACACATCCCGATATGACGATCCGCCGGCCCGACGGCTCGTGGATTTTTCATTTCGTCAATGTGATCGACGACATCGAAATGAAAATCTCGCATGTCATCCGGGGCGAGGACCATCTCTCGAATACACCGAAACATATCGAGCTTTATCGCGCACTCGGCGCCACACCCCCGCATTTCGCGCATATCCCGCTCATCCTGAACCGTGACGGCTCAAAGATGAGTAAGCGCGACGAGGGCGCGCGCGTCGCGACTTATATCGAGCAGGGTTACGTGCCGGAAGCAGTCCGCAATTATCTTTGCCTGCTCGGCTGGTCGCCCAAAGACAATCGCGAAAAAATCGACATCGCTGAAGTCGTGAAGCTTTTTGAGCTGGAGAAAATCAACCGGCGCAATGCCGCGTTCGACCTCGATAAATGTTTTTGGCTGAACGGCCAGTACATCGCCCAAATGTCTCTC
>QHON01000096.1 GCA_003218815.1 Verrucomicrobiota bacterium | reverse complement strand
CAACCGATCGTTAAAAGTATGTGTGCTCACAATCTGGGGATAAAACTGAGGCGAAGTGTCGATATTATGATTGTAAGCCGTGACGCCGGCCGCTTTGAGTTTGCGCGCTTCCACGGGACCGATTTCACCAAGCGTGACGCACACTTCCATGCCAAGCTGGCTAACTTCTCGCACGATCTCGAGAACGCGGTCGAATTTTTCCGAGCCGTCACGTACGCCCCGCCAGGCCGCGCCCATGCAGAATCGCGTCGCGCCCTGTGTCCGCGCGCGCTTGGCCACATCGACAATTCGCTCGATCGACAATAATTCTTCGCGTTCGACGCCGGTCGAATAATGCGCGCTCTGGGCACAATATGCGCAATCTTCGCTGCATCCGCCGGTCTTGATGCTCAGCAAACTACAGCGCTGCACTTCTTCGCCGTGCCAACGCTCGAGGTGGACGGCGCGGCTCTGCGAAATCAAATCGAAGAGCGGCTGATGATAGAGCGTCGAAAGCTGATCAAACTTCATCGCGTGGTCGCGATGTTAGATCGAAAATCGAAAATCGAAAATCGAAAATTAATTGACCCACTTGCCGTTTTCGGAAGTGAGGATCGGCAGTTCCTCCATCATGAACTGCGTCTTGCCAATAGCGCCGATCATATGCGTGCCGGTGGCAGCGTGCCATTTCTTCGACATCTCCTCGCCGGTGTGACAGCCCCAACTCTTGACGTATGCGCCGTAAACAAAATCGGTCCGCTGGATTTTGGATAGATCGTTCTCGTGCAGCCACGATTTCGACGCGCTGTCGAGCACGTTGCTGTAGTCAAACATGAAACAGGCGCGGTTGGAGTGCCCGAAATATTCGAACCCGGCGATCTTGGTCTCGCGTCGCGGCTGGCCGCTGTTCAAATAATTGATCACCTCGGAGCCGGCGTGAAAATAAACAAGATTGAGACGATATTTGTCGCCGACTGAATTGATAAAGCCGATCAAATCCTGGTGCTCTTGCTGAGCGCGATCGAGGTAGCCCTGTTTGTAGACGAGCCAGGTGATTAACGCATCAGGGCCGAGCTGGCCGCGCAATTGCTCAGTGCGCAAACGGGCGGCCCGAATAAAGTTCGCCCACCAATGATCGTGCGGATAAGTCTTGTAGTGTTCCCATTGATAAAGAGATGGCCCGCCCACGACGATGATCCACTCCGTGTTCCTGGCGAACGCATTTCCGCCAGACACGAGCGTGAATAAGAGCACGAGTAAGAGAGAGAACCGGCGCATAATGTTAATCGGCGGAAACACTATTTATGCAGGCACCGAAAATGCGCAAGTGGAGGTAGGGCGATTCACCCAACCGCCTCGGTGTGAGCGTCGTAATCCGCCGGGCGATTGAGGTCAATCGGCCTACCATTGCGGGTCGATTTCACCGCTGATTAAATCCTTATTCGTCTGTCGTTTTCGAATGAGCGCGAACTCGTCCCCGCGGACGAGCGCTTCGGCTGGTAACGACCGCGAATTATAATTTGAGGCCATCACGAATCCGTAAGCGCCTGCGCTCATGATGGCGAGCAGATCGCCTTCGCGCACTTCCGGCATTTCGCGATCGAGCGCAAAAAAGTCTCCGCTCTCGCAAACCGGCCCGACAATGTCGATCTTCTCGTGCCCAGGGTTATTCAGTTCACGAACTGGAATGATCTCGTGGTAACTATGGTAAAGTGCGGGTCGAATCAGGTCATTCATTCCCGCATCGACAATCGCGAATTTCTTTGGACCGGTGCGCTTAATGTAACGAACCCGCGTCAGCAGAACACCCGCGTTTCCCACGAGCAATCGCCCCGGTTCGACCAGAATCCGTAGTTTTAATTCGCCCAGCGGCGGCAAAATCGCATCGACATATTCCTGGATCGACAACTGATGTTTCGCGGATGTTTCGTGGTCCGCGTTCCACCAATCGCGGCTGCCGCTGGCGAACGAAGATTCGTAAACAATCCCAAGCCCGCCACCGATGCTGAAGAACTTGATCCCGTATTTCGATTTTAAGTCCCGTACGATCGGCGCGACCTTTTTGATTGCATCCGCGAACGGCGCAACCTCAGTAATTTGCGAACCGATGTGCATCTGCACGCCGACGATGTCGATGTTAGGCATTTTCGCGGCGCTCTCGTAAACCGCGGCGAGATGATCGAGCGCGATGCCGAATTTATTCTCTCGCGAGCCGGTCGAGATGTACTCGTGCGTGCGCGGATCGACATTGGGATTTGCCCGCAGGGCAATTGGCGCGTGCAGATTCTTCGCGTCGGCGATCCGATCGATGTACTCCAACTCCGCTTCGCTTTCGACGTTGAAACTGTAAACACGTTTTTCGAGCGCGTACTGAATTTCGTCGAAAGATTTTCCAACACCGGCAAAAGTACACTTCGCGGGATCGCCGCCCGCAGCGAGCACCCGATAAAGTTCGCCGCCGGAAACGATATCGAATCCCGCGCCTTCTTCAGCGAGTAACTTGAGAATCGCGCGATTCGAATTTGCTTTGACCGCGTAACAGATCAGATGATCGAGTGGCGCAAGCGCGGCATCGAGCCGGCGGTAATGATCGAGAATTGTGCCCGCGCTGTAGATATAACGCGGCGTCCCGAATTTTTCCGCGACGCGCGCAAGGTCGACATCTTCGCAGTGAAGCTGGCCGTCGCGATAACGAAACGAATGCATAGAGAGTGACTTCTTTCTGTAGTGGCAGCCGTGGCGGCTGCAACGTATTTCAAAAGCGGAAAGCAAGATCCCGGGCGCTTGCCACGAGCGCCTCTAACAACCTTTGCCACCATTAAAAATCGCGTAGCTTTGGAATCGATGCACCGCTCGGATCATTCGCGTTTTCAGCAGACACACGACTTCGTTCCCGATTTTTCCAGAGCGGAACAGCGGACTCGCATCGTGATCGGGATCACGGCGTTGATGATGGTCCTCGAGATCACCGTGGGTCTGATGTCGCATTCGATGGCGTTGCTGGCCGATGGCTGGCACATGAGCACGCATGTAATTGCGTTCCTCATCACT
>QHON01000095.1 GCA_003218815.1 Verrucomicrobiota bacterium | reverse complement strand
GGTGCGACGGTTGCGGCCGAACTTGGCGGGACGGTTAGCGAGATCATGTTTCAAAACGGAGGCGTCGCCAAAAAAGGAGACGTAATCATGAAATTAGACGCCTCCCAAGAGGAAGCACTTTTGCGATCGGCAGAAGCTGAATCCGAGCTGGCACGCCAGGACTTGGAACGAACTCGTGGCCTTGCCTCACAAAAGGTGGTTTCGAAGGCTGAACTCGACGCCGCCGAATCAAAATTCAGGAGACTGACGGCCGTTGTCGATCAAATGCGCTCCAATATTCGGAAAAAGACCATTGTCGCCCCGTTTGATGGACAGCTTGGCATTCGCCAGGTCAACGTGGGGCAAATGATCAATGCGGGTCAGCAAGTGGTGTCGTTGCAATCGCTCGACCCCGTATATGTGGATTTTGCAGTACCACAGCAGCATCTCCAGAACCTTTCGGCCGGATTAGAAGCGCGCGTCCGCACCGACGCCGTGCAGGGGCGCGAGTTCGTCGGCAAACTGACGGCCATCAATTCCGCCGTGGACACAGCGACGCGAAATGTGACTTTGCAAGCGACGCTGGAAAATCCGGATCATGTATTGCGGCCGGGAATGTTCATCAACATCGAGATCGTCTTGCCGGAGAAACACAAAGCGCTGGTTATTCCAGGCTCGGCGATTTCGTACGCGCCCTACGGCGATTCGGTTTTTGTAATCGAGAAGCAGTAGGATGAGAAGACGGGAAAAGAATCGCAGGTTTTGCGTCAACAGTTCGTGCGTGTGGGCGAGGCGCGCGGTGATTTTGTTTCTATCACGACTGGATTGAAAGCGGGGGAGACCGTCGTGGGCACGGGCGTTTTTAAATTACGTAACGGAATGGCGGTCGCGATCAATAACGATCTCGCGCCGAAACCACAGATGAATCCGACTCCCGTAGACTCGTGACGCAGCATCGACATCATTAAGATCGACATGAAATCTTTCACGGATCTTTTCATACGTCGCCCGGTGCTGGCGCTTGTCGTTAGCTTTGTCATTCTGCTGGCCGGAGCGCAGGCGATTCTTCCGGTCGTCTTCCCAACGCTGAAAGGACTTGGCGGATTGAATGTCCGGCAATATCCGCGGAGCGATATCGCATCAGTTACGATCAACACGGTTTACGTTGGTGCGGATGCGGAACTGGTGCGCGGATTTATCACAACTCCATTGGAACGCGCGATCGCCGCTGCCGATGGGATCGATTACATCCAATCGCAGAGCACTCAGGGCAGCTCGCTAATCACCGTCCGTCTCAAACTGAATTACGACGCCAACAAAGCGTTGTCCGACATTACCTCAAAGGTTGATGCAATCCGGAAGGACCTGCCGCCTGAAGCAGAAATCCCAGTCATCAGTATCGAGACAGCGGATTCGCGGTTTGCTTCGGCGTATCTCAGTTTCACCTCGGATATTCTTCAGCCTAACGAGGTAACGGATTATCTGGTTCGGTTGGTGCAGCCGCGATTGACCGCCGTCGGCGGCGTGCAGAAAGCCGACATTCTCGGCGGACGCACTTTTGCGATGCGCATCTGGATGAAGCCGGACCGAATGGCGGCGCTGAACATCAGCCCGGCTCAAGTCCGCAGCGCGCTCTCCCGCAACAATTATCTTGCTGCCATTGGGAGCACGAAAGGGTCGCTCCTGCAGGTGAATCTCACTGCGAATACTGATTTGCACACGGCGGAGGATTTTAAGAAACTCGTTGTCCGCGAGGACAAAGGCAATCTGGTCAGGCTGAGCGACATCGCTGACGTCGTGCTCGGCGCGGAAGATTACAACACCGAAGTGCGCTTTTCCGGGGAGAAAGCGGTCTTCATGGGCATCTGGGTCCTGCCAAATGCCAATTCTGTGGACGTGATTAAACGCGTTCGCGCGGAGATGGAGCAAATTCAAAAGGAATTGCCGACCGGCATGACTGGCCAAATCGCATATGACTCGACCGCTTATATCAACGACGCGATCCACGAGGTCGTGAAAACTTTGATCGACACGTTGCTTATCGTGATGGTCGTGATCTTTTTGTTCCTCGGATCTTTTCGCTCGGTCATCGTGCCAGTGGTGGCGATTCCGATCTCGCTCATCGGCGCGCTGTTCCTCATGCAGGCGTTTGGCTTCACGTTGAACTTATTGACGCTCCTTGCGATTGTGCTCTCGGTCGGATTGGTCGTCGATGACGCGATCGTCGTGGTCGAAAATGTCGAACGTCACATACGCGAAGGTATGTCGCGCATGAATGCCGCGTTGACAGGCGCGCGCGAATTGGTTGGACCGATCATCGCGATGACGATCACTTTGGCGGCGGTTTATACCCCGATCGCGCTCCAAGGCGGTTTGACTGGTGCCCTCTTTCGCGAATTTGCACTCACGCTCGCCGGCGCCGTTTTCATCTCGGGCGTGGTCGCGTTGACGTTGTCGCCGATGATGTCAGCGCATCTGCTGCGCGCCGAGCACGTGGATAAGGGATTCACCGCCATTGTTAACCGCACCTTCGATCGGTTCCGCGACTGGTATGGGGCACATCTCGACCGTACCCTCGCCGCGCGGCCGGCTGTGTATGTGGTGTGGGGCGGCATCTCAGCCCTCGCGATCATTATGGCCCTCCTGATACCAACATTCGCGTCGAAGGAATTAGCCCCGACAGAGGATCAAGGCGTGATTTTTGGGATCGTGACTGCGCCAGCCAACGCTACCATCGACGACACAATTCGTTATGCCGACGCCGCCGGCAAAGTCTTCAAGGACATTCCGGACACGCGATTCACATTTCAAATTACGAATCCCGATCAGGGGTTTGGCGGAATGGTGTTGAAACCATGGGGCACGCGCAAGACGCCGACAAAAAACTATCTACCGATCGTGCAACAGCAGCTCGGCGCTATTCCGGGAATTCAAATGTTCCCCGTCATGCCGTCGGCTCTTCCGGGCAGCGACAGCTTTCCGGTGACTTTCGTTATCACTTCCACAGGCGACCCGGAACGGATCCTTGAATTCGCGCAACAGCTTCAGGCGAAGGCGATGCAGGCCGGTGTTTTTCGATTCGCAGATATCGACACCAAAATCGACCAACCCCAATCCGAGATCGTTTTCGATCACGACAAAGTCGCGTCCCTGGGTCTCGATATGCAGCAGGTGGGAGCTGACATGTCGGCCGCGATCGGCGGCAACTTTGTTAATCGCTTTAACATTGCCGGTCGCAGTGACAAAGTTATTCCACAGGTAAAACGCGTTGATCGTTTGAATCCTGAACAACTGGAGAACATTTACGTTACCGGTCCGAACAATCAGCTCGTCCCGTTGAGCACGGTGGCATCGATTCGACACAAAACGGTCGCGCGTTCGCTCAATCGGATGCAACAGCTGAATGCCGTAACGATTAGCGGAGTGCCGACGCGATCCCTCGATGCAGCGCTAAAATTTCTCGAAGACGAAGCGCGCAAGATTTTGCCAAAGGGGTATGTGCTTGATTATACGGGCGAATCACGCCAGTTGCGCACCGAAGGAGATAAGTTCACGGCCGTCTTCCTGCTGGCGATCATTCTGATCTTTCTTGTCTTGGCGGCGCAATTCAATAGCTTCCGCGACCCATTTATCATTCTGCTGGGCTCCGTTCCGCTGGCGATGTTTGGCGCGCTTCTCTTCGCTTTCTTGAAAATGCCGTTTGGAAAATTCTTTACCGACG
>QHON01000094.1 GCA_003218815.1 Verrucomicrobiota bacterium | reverse complement strand
GGCGCTTTTGAAATTAACTTCCGGCACAACGGCCGCGCCGCGGGCAGTCCGCTTTCGCAGCGAGCAACTGCTGGCCGATTGCAATCAGATTTGTGAGACAATGGGAATCAGCGATGTCGATCTTAACTTCGGTGTGATTCCGATCTCCCATTCCTACGGATTCAGCAATTTGCTCACGCCGCTGATCGCCCGCGGCGTGCCCATGGTGTTGAGCCGCGAACGGATGCCACGAGCTGTGCTCATGGATCTTGCCCGTACTAACACGACGGTTTTCCCTGGAATGCCCGTTTTCTATCAGGCCTTCTCCGAAATGGAGAATATCCCTGCCCTGCCCAAACTTCGGCTTTGCATTTCAGCGGGTGCGCCGCTCGCGCTCGCCGTCGGACGACAGTTCCAAGACAAATTTAATAGGCCGATCCACTCGTTTTACGGCGCGTCGGAATGCGGCGGGATTTGTTACGACCGAAATGCCTTTCCAGCGGTCCCAGGTTTGGTCGGTCAACCAATGAGAGGTGTCGATCTTGAGATTATCGATCCAATGGCGTCCGCGAGTCAGATTCGGGTGCGCAGCGCCGTGGTGGGCGATGGTTATTTTCCGGAATCGGATAAAGAAAAACTTAGCGGCGGATTTTTCGTCCCGGACGATCTGTTAACGAAAACGGAAAATGGACTTCGGATCGTCGGCCGAATTTCGGATGTGATTAACGTCGCTGGGAAAAAAGTGAATCCAATGGAAGTGGAAGCGCATTTGCTGCGCTTTCGTGGCGTGCGTCAGGCGGCGGTGTTTGGTCGCGCGTCGGCGCTGCGGAATGAGGAAGTCGTGGCATGTGTGGTCGCATCGCCCGCTGTGGACGAGGCCGGTCTTTTGGATTTTTGCCGGAGGGGATTGAGTGGGTGGCAGGTGCCAAAGCGCGTTTTTATCGTCGATGCAATTCCGGCGAATGAGCGTGGAAAAATCAGCCGACGCGAGCTCGCACGCCGCTTTGCGGCATCTTGAGAGAGAATCGCCGTTGTGCTCATTGGTTCTTGAATAAAGCATCACTTCGGATTTGCTTATCAAAAGCGTGGAGGACCATTATGCCGAACTCATCGGGCGAACCGGAATCAACAGGAGCTCAAGCCGAAGCTTCGAATCGTGACGACTTAGATAAGCCTGACAGTCGGCGCCTTTCAGAGGAAGAGAAAGCTGCTTCCGAAGACCCAAGCACGGCCGCAGAGGCCCCCGCCCGGTCCCAGGACTGGTGGAGTGCAACGCCGCCACCTGCAGAATGGGCCCAGCCTACCGCGAACGATCAAACTGCTGACGTTGATGTTTCGAAGGAGTCTGGCACGGCCGATGTGTATTTTTGCGGCCAGACGACTTTGTTTCCCTTGAGCCGCGCGCTGCAAGCGATCGCAAAAGAGAAACTGACAGGGTCGCTGCGTTCATTTTGGGATCAGGAGCCAATCGATCTTCTGGCGCAGAACGGCGAGATTCTTTTTGCCACGACCCGAGACTCCGAACGCTATTGTCCCGACATGCCGGCCGCTCTTGCCAATGTCGATTCAGAGATAGTTGCCAAAGCGCGCGCCGAACAGTCCGAAACGGGGGCTCCGCTTTTCCTCACACTGGCACGGGAAGAGGCCATCGCACGCCAAGCTGCTGCGGAGTTGGCGCAGCATTATGGCCAAAAGCTCTTCTCGCACCTTTGGCCGGCACCGCGCGTATGGCTCATGTTCGAGAAAAGCGTGGAATTACCGAGTGGCGGTAGTGAGGTGACTCCCGAACCAGATGTTGATGATTGGGCATTAGAAAGTCTCCGTTTCGTTCAAGACCTCGGGGACCACCCAAGCTTCGACGCGCGCGCCATCCCAGCTTACACCAAAGACGGTTTCGAGCGCGTCCGAAAACTTCAGTTAACGTCGGATGAGGCTCAATTCGCCTCGCAATTCAATGGCGCCCGATCCGTTCAACAAATTGCAAAGAATCTGCGACTCGATTTGAAGGTTGCCCGCTTGAGGCTGTTTCGTTTCACCGCGCTCGAAATTGTAGAATGCTGGCCTGCCAGCACCGAGACAAAACCGGAACCCAAGAGCGTCTTCCAACGTTTCAGCCGATCGATCGGCCTCGGTCGTTAGTATCACCGCCGAAAGCGGCGGTCGCGCATGAAGAGAAAGGTTCTCGTCGTCGATATCGGCGGCACACACGTGAAATTGCTCATGTCGTCGCGCAACCAGCGCGAATTTGCTTCCGGCCCGCGAATGAGACCAGAACAAATGATCGCGAGATTCAAAGAGACTGTACGCGAGTGGAAATTCGACGTCGCTTCAATTGGCTTCCCCGCGTGTGTGCGGAAGGGGCGAATCACAAAAGATCCAAAACATTTGGGCAAAGGTTGGGCCGGCTTCAATTTTGGCAGGGCCCTCGGCAAACCGGTGCGCGTAATCAACGATGCGGCCATGCAAGCGCTCGGCAGCTATCATGGGGGCGGACGCATGCTTTTTCTTGGACTTGGGACCGGCCTGGGCTCTGCCCTTGTCTGGAAAAAAACTCTATTGCCGCTCGAGCTCGGTGATCTCCCTTATCCGGAGGGTAAGATCATTGAAAATTACCTTGGCGTTCCGGGGTTGGAGTTGCTTGGTCAAAGAGAATGGAAACGCGAAGTGATCTACGCCGTCATGCAATTAAAGCGATCGCTCATTGCTGATTATGTCGTATTAGGCGGAGGCAATGTCAGACGGTTCAATGCGGTTCCGAGAGGCGTTGAGCTGGGGCAAAACGAGAATGCATTCCTCGGCGGGACACGTCTGTGGGAAACCCAAAGACATTCGCGCCAATCAAAATGGTGCGTGCTCTAGCAATGCCCAGGATCGACATTCCATGCCAGGGAGGGGACTCGAACCCCTAAGGATTTCTCCACCAGATCCTAAGTCTGGCGCGTCTGCCAATTTCGCCACCCTGGCAATAACACCGCAGATTGCCGACTTTAGATTTCAGATTGAGTTCCAGCAAGCCCTCCGAGGCCTCATGTAGAGAAGGGGACGGCTAGGCAGTAGCCGGCGGCGCGGCGGCGACGGCCGCTGGCGACGCCGGTGGTGCTGGCTTCTTTTTCGCCGCGGCCTCAGCGAGTTTTGCATCGACCTCTGCGGCCTCGGTCGGGCAAATGCTGTGATAGTAGATGTTCGATTTGGACAGTTCGCCCTTGCGGAGGAGTAAGGCGTCGAATCGTTCGCGCCGGCTTAGTTCATACACCTTGTCCATCTTGATCGCTTCGAACGGACAGACCTCGACGCAAATCTGACAGCTCATGCAGACCGAAATATCGATGTCGAAGACCGCCGGATAAAACTGCGGTTTGCCCATGTAATCGGGCTTTTTGTCTTCGCTCTTAATTATATAAATGCATTGCGGCGGGCATTCCTTCTCGCAGATCTTACAAGCGACGCAGCGCAATCCAGCCTCCGGATCGTCGCCGTCGTACGGGAGGAATGGAAAGTTCCGATAGTTCTCGGGGAGCGGGCTCCTTTCTTCTGGATATTGCACCGTGATCAGGCGGTCCTTCTCGAAATAACTCCCGACAAAGTTCCGCGCGGTGACTGCCATCCCTTTTAATATTCCCAAGCCAATCATCGATCCACCTCTCCCATCACGATATCCACGCTGCCGAGGATCACCATCACGTCGGCCACGGTGTGGCCGAGGCAAAGATCTTCCAAAACAGTCAGATTAATGAAGCTCGGCGGGCGCACACGATAACGGTACGGATTCGTTCCACCGTTGCTGATCAGATAGAAACCGAGTTCGCCTTTGGGCGCTTCGATGCGTCCATAAG
>QHON01000079.1 GCA_003218815.1 Verrucomicrobiota bacterium | reverse complement strand
TCCGATGATTTCCGCGGCCGTGTATTGCTTCATTTTTTGCGCGCCCGAATTCCATGTCACTACGTTTCCTGTCGGATCGAGCATGTAGATGGCGTATTCTTCAACGCTTTCGACGAGCATGTGGAACTGCTCTTCGGTCTGGTCCAAAGCACAGTGGGTCGATTGATCGTCGCTCATTTAGATGGGCCGCGCGGCCAATTCTGAAACTGAATCGAAACGCCGTCCGCGTTCGGTTCCCTCTATAGGATAGAGGGAGACGGAAAAAATAGATTATGAATCTCCGATTTGTGGATTTGAGGCTAGGCGATTCTCTCGCCGTTATGCTGTCTCCGTCAGATCCAGCGCCGGGTCTCGAAAGCTTGGGCAAGCCCTCGGCGAGCTGCGAAATCGAGGTCCGGGCGCGGCAACGATGCGAAGTTCAATTTGTCTTCGCACCCGCCAGCAATTCCCGCGAGCGACTGGTTTTTCGACGAATCTCTGTTTTCTTATGGAACCGGATCAACCGGGCCAAGCGTCAGCACCGGAGTGGTCGCGTCGGCAGGCTGAAAAACCTTATTAGTCGCGATGCCGACCCGGGTGACCATTTGTCGCCCGGGTCCCGATCGCCGGTGCGCCGGCCTTTATATAACGAAATACTACTGGCGGTGTTACGGACCAAAACTAAAGCTCCCTAGGCTAACACAGCCTCCGGTCCCGCTATCGCAAAACTGGACGTTCGTGTAGCTAGCCGCAGTCAGCTTTAGCACCAGCCCGTGGCCCTGACAGCTCGCGCCGTCTTGGTCTGGGAGTAGGCAGAGGGAAGCGCTAATTTGGCCATTGTGGGGAGTTAAAGTTGTTGGAACCGACACATTTGAGTCGGTTACACTGTTTGGGTCTCCCTGAGGCGTGTTGTTGCTCTTAGTAAAGCATTGAAATGTAAACGTCTCGTTGTCCGCCGTTATCGTGTAGGTAACTGGCGTGCTTCCTAAGCCCGCTTCCTTAAAGGATATACATAAATCCCCGTTGGTCGTGTCGAAATTGGCGGTGGGTCCTTTGATGAAGTGAGGGCCTGCCCACCCGGTGGTGGCCATGAAGCCAAGGGCGATCATGGTACAGGTGAGAATACTTAATTTTTTCATTTGGTTACTCCTAATTACTATTTTTTATTGTTTTTTGTTTGGTTGAGTCTCGTCCCACCGATTATAAAAGATGCGGGGGCTCGATTCGTGACGAGGCTATGCGAGTGACAGGCCTGCGTCTATCGGGGGCTATCCCGTATTTTTTGGGTGCGCGATCCCCGATGAGAATCAGGGATTCTGCGCTGGGTACTCAGCTTGCACCTAACGACTCGCGCGCGCCATGATGCAACGCTTCGGCGTTTGGGTAGCCGAGTTTGAGCTTGATGTGTTCGCAATGCGTCTCGACCGTCTTGCGACAGATACCAAGCTCGTTCGCGATCTGACCGGTGCCGTGTCCAGCCGCGATGAGTGCGAACACCGCCATCTCGCGATCGCTAAGAACATTGAGGCTGTGCGGAACGTCGCGATGGCCGGCAAATTTGTGCATCGCATGCGACCTAATTAACGGGCTGACATAAACTTCACCTGTAAGTACCGTCTCCATCGCGTGCAATAGCTCTTCCGCCGAACTGGTTCTCATCCAGTAACCCCATGCTCCGGCACGAAGCGCGCGTTCGGCGAAAGTTTGTTCTGATTGCCGTGATGCGATAATGATGCGAGCGCGCGGAAATTCCGTCGCAAGATCCCTGATCCAACGAATGCCGTCGCGATTTTCGAGGAACGGATCAATGAGAAGAAGATCCGGCCGTTCTCGTTGGATAACTTCGTTGGCCTCACGAAAAGAATGCGCGGTGCCACAAACACGATACCTGGTGTCGCGTCCGACAATTGTGGCCATTCCCTGTTCGCTAACGACCGTGTCGCCGACCACTACGACCTGGCACGGTTCTCTGCCTGAACGAGCTGGCGCTCGTGATTTCATGCATTCCTCTTGCCTTGTTGTTATCACTATCCATGCCAACTCTCGCGAAAGATTGGCGGAATCGGGATAGTCGCTTCACTTGGCATTTAACAAGAGGCGGTTACGCAGCGGGGTCCTTTGCAAAGCAACAAAGTTGCCGTTACCAACGGATGACATATCTGGCTCCATTATAAGGCCAAATGTGCTTATTTTTTAGCCAATCATCCTCTACGTTTATGCCACGTTGCGGCGATGGCGTGCAATAGCTGCGCGAGAATTGTCGAGCAACTTCGCCGCGCGCCGCTGATCGTGATTTGCTTGTTCGTAAACGAACCGGACGTGCCTTTTCACGGCACTCGCAAGCGAAAGATCCGTGCCTGGCTCTTTGTTGTCAGGTCGAGCGCTGGCCCGAGCGGGACGATTCGGGTGGGATTAATTTCGGTGTGCGTCATGTAATAATGACGTTTGATATGATCGAAATTAACCGTCTCGGCGATACCGGGCTGCTGATACAAGTCCATCAGGTAACCTTGGAGGTTGGGGTAATCGATGATGCGGCGGATGTTGCACTTGAAGTGGCCGTGATAAACGACGTCAAACCTGACGAGCGTGCAAAAGAGCCGTAGCGGCTTTTGGATAAGCGCGCCTCCAATTCATCGAGGGCTTCAAAGATTTTTCGGCAAGAGATCTCGTACGGCCGCTGGCGCGTAGCGAACCCGGCCTTGTAAACGCCGTTGTTCACGTTGTCGTAAAGAAAATCGGCAAGCTTGGTGTGTTTGGCTTCGATCTCTTTCGGAAAAAAATCGACATCTTTATTTTGTGCGATCGTGTTGAATGCATCGTTGAACATCCGGCAAATATCGTCCTCGCAATTGTTGACGATCTTTTTCGTTACTTTGTCCCACAACACGGGCACTGTGACACGACCGTCGAAATTTGGGTCGGTCGCTGCGTAAGCTTCGCTCAAATATTGGAAACCATTGATCGGATCAGTTGATTGGAAGGACGACACAGAGGTCGTCCCTCCAGATGGATTGCGAAAGGCCCAGCCTTTTTCGTCGCGAATCGGATCAACAACCGTCATGCCGATCGCGTCCTCGAGTCCTTTTAACTTTCGGAAAATAACGGTGCGGCTAGCCCACGGACACGCGAGGGAGATGTAAAGATGATAACGACCAGCGACTGCCGGGTACGATGTCGATTCATCGTTCGAGATCCATTCGCGAAACGCGTCTTCCTGCCGTTGAAATTCTCCGGAGTCCGACTGCTCAGTTGGAAACTGTGGTTTCATTTGAGTCTCAGTCGTCTCCAGATGAATTGTGCGTCGCGAATCTCCGAGCTGGATTTGTTAGGTGTCTCTGTCCTTCTATGAGGCAGGCTTGAAGAGCGCAGCGTCGAGGATGGACCAAAGATGGATGATCCATCCCAGCAGGAAAAACCAGAGGACCGCGGCCAGGCAAAACTGGACAATCGCCATGAACAGCCGGCCTTGAAGCAATTGCCCCAAGCCGGGAATAAAGAAACTGCACAGCGCGGCAAGAACGTTACCCGCCGAACCTTGACCAGCCATGCTTCGATCTTATGATCGTATCTCAGATCGACAAGTTCATTTTGTGACAGGCACTTCCAGTCTGGGCCTTGCTCCAATTGACAATGAAAAATACGAATGATAACGTCGCGCAAATTTCCGCGAAGGTCTGCAAAGAGCTGACCAATAGGTAAACTATAGAGATTTGCACACGCTACTAAACAGTCACGTTTTGGTGCTTAATCGCCTGTGGCAGGCGGTGAACATCTGCACGGCCCGGCGCGCCTTCGCCTTGGTTTATGCAGGCCACGCCCAGGTCGTTTCCTCGGATGAAGCCAACAATTTTCTGACCCACGATTTCGAGAGTTGGCGCGATTTTTCCACCGCAGCGCCAGAACACGAGATGGTGACGACCATTTCGTGGAAGATTCGCGTCCCGCGCGTGATCTTGCTGCTGTTTTTCGACCGTCTCCCGAAAAAGGAAGTGAAGTTTACGCGCCACAACGTTTTCGAGCGCGACAAAAATACCTGCCAGTATTGCGGCCAGATTTTCGAGCGCAGTGACCTGAATCTCGATCACGTCGTGCCGCGGGACCGCGGCGGAATGACGACGTGGGAAAATGTGGTTTGCTCCTGCATCGCGTGTAACACGCGCAAAGGCAACCGGCTTCCACAGGAAGCGCACATGAGTCTCATCCGCAAGCCAAAGCGGCCGAAGTGGCGGCCGTTCGTGCATGTCACGTTTTCAGCGCCGCAGCATGTTGGTAGGGTCGGCGCGCTGCGCCGACCGGACGCCGCGGCGCGGCGTCCCTACCTGACGGTTGTCGATGTTGCGGCAACGCGCCCGCGTGTTGGTTCAAATGCTTTCAGAATCGGTTGCGGATAAATTCCGAGCCCGATGATCGCAAGAATGAGCGCGCTCATGGCAAAGCGTGACAAGGCGCTGAGTGGAATTTTGTCGATCGTGGCCGCGGACTGCCAGTACATCGCGCGAACCACCTTCAGATAATAATAAAACCCGCAGGCCACGGTGATCACACCGACTACCACCAGCGCGAGTTGGCGCTGCGCGATCGCCGCGTAGAAGATGAAAAACTTTCCGAGGAACCCCACCGTGAACGGGACGCCCGCCAACGAGACCATTGCGATCAACATGGCAAAGGCGAGAAATGGCGAGCGCTTGGCCAATCCATCGAAGTCGGAAATCCGATCGCCGGTCCGTTGCGATACGATCACAAGGACGGCAAAGCTCAAGAGCGTCATAAGCAAGTAAGCCACGAGATAGAAAATAACGGCGCCCCCATCGAAACACGCCACGCCAATGAGTAAATAGCCCGCGTGCGCGATGCTTGAATAGGCGAGCAGTCGTTTCAAGTTGCCTTGCGGGAGCGCCGCCAGATTTCCGTAAATCAAGGTCAAGATTGCGATCAGGACGAGCAACCGCTGCATTTCGGGAAGCATTAGAAATGGCCGCAACACGCGCAGCAGCACGACAAAACCCGCAGCTTTCGAGCCGACGGAAAGGTAGGCTGTAACCGGCGTGGGAGCGCCTTGATAAACATCCGGGACCCAGATTTGAAAAGGGACAGCCGCGATCTTGAAGCCCAGCGCAACGAGAACAAGCACCATGCCGAAGAGCGCCGC
Organism: Verrucomicrobiota bacterium; assembly: GCA_003218815.1. Lineage (GTDB taxonomy): Bacteria > Verrucomicrobiota > Verrucomicrobiia > Chthoniobacterales > UBA10450 > Udaeobacter. Next base: position 2,934 of record QHON01000079.1, on the reverse strand, counting down.
CTCGCGATCGGTGTCGGAACTCGCCAACACTACCGTGATGCGCTCCAGGTTTGTCTGTCCGGTCGCTCCGAAAATCCAGGTGATGCCATAAACGAGAAATGCTGTCGAAAGCGCGCTCAGCACCAGATATTTTACTCCCGCTTCAAGTGTTGCCGGATTGCTCCGCGTAAAACTCACCAGCACATAGAACGAAATCGTGACGAGCTCGAGCGAGACGAAGATGAAGATGAAGTCGATCGCTGACGCCATGTACATAAGCCCCGCACATGTGAAAATCGGGAGTGCGAAAAATTCGCCGAGAGTCGATCCCACATTTCGCGTCGCAACCGAGCTTGCGAGTACAGGTGCGTAATCGATCATCATGATCAGCACGAGGATCGTGGTGATCAACGCGAACCCCTTAAAGAAGATCGATAACGAATCGGCTGTGTAAAAACTCCAGAATCCGGTCGCCTGATCCGATGAAGGACTCGGAACGACAAAAAAGCTCGCAACGAGTACCGCCGCGAGACCGAGAATTCCGGCGAAAGCCAAAAGATGCTTGTCCATCTTCGCAGCAAACGCCTCAAACATCAGGATCACGATGCCCAGGATCAGCACTCCAATCTCAAGTTCTGGCGCCGTAATCATGTTTATCTGCCCGCACTGAGATAAGGGCGAAACGCAGGCGCGATGATTCGCACAAACGATTGCGGAAAAAACCCATAGCAAAGTGCCGCTCCGACTAGCAATGTGACCGGCACGCGCAAGCCGGGTCGAAGATCGACAAGATCTTTCCAACGCGCTGCGAGCGTTCCCATAAACGCTTTGCGATAAGCGCGCAGCATGTAAACCGCAGAGATCACGACGCCCCAAAGTCCAAACACGGTTGCGATTTGAAAAAGATGAAACCGCTCCATTTCCCAGCCGTTTTTGAATGCGCCAAAAAAGATCATGACTTCGGCGGCAAAATTTGCGAAGCCTGGAAGGCCGATCGCGGCAAACGCGCCCAGACCAAACGCAAGCCCGGCGAAGGGCATGACTTTGCCGAGACCCCCCAAATCGTCGAGAACCAATGTGCCGGTGCGTCTGCGTAGCTCGCCGGCAATGGCAAACAACAACGCAATCGAAAGGCCATGGGCGAACATCAAAACCGTAGCGCCGGTTACGCCGAGAATGTTCGCACTGGCAATCCCGAGAAAGACATAGCCCATGTGCATGACGCTGGAGTAACCGAGCATCCAGTCGAGCCGCTTCTGGGCGATTGTGACCAGACCGACATAAATGATGTTCCCGAGTAACAGCACCACCAACAAATTTGTCCAATGGCGCGCACCATCCGGGAGTAGAGGGATGGCCAAACGCAACAAACCGTAGAGGCCAAATTTTTTTAAGACACCGGCATGCAGCATTGCCGCCGGCGCCGGCGCGGATGCATAAGCTTCCGGCGCCCAGGTGTGAAATGGGAAGAGAGAGATGAGGATTCCGAAGCCGATAAGAAGCAACAGATAAATATGGCGCTGCGCATCCGCCGAGACTTGACCCAGGGCGGCTGCGGCTTTCAACGCGCGGATATCAAAGCTACGCGATTCAACTGGAACGCTTTGATAAAGCAGAATCAAACCGATCAGCAAAATGAAGCTTCCAATCGCGAGATAGATCGTGATCTTCCAGGCGGCCGCGGTCCGATTTCCGCTGCCCCAGATTCCGATCAATAAAAACGTCGGGATAAGCGCGAGCTCGTGGAATGCATAAAAGAAAAACAAATCGATCGAAGCAAATGCGCCGATCGCGCCACCGGAAATAAGGAGAAGACATGCGTAGAAAGCGTTTTCATGCCTGTCGATCTCGCCCGTGAACCAAACGGCAGCCATCGTCACGATCGCGGCGAGTAGCACCATGACCATGCTCAAGCCGTCCACTCCAGTTGTGAAACTCAGATGCCATTCGGGAGACAGGCTAAACGAAGTGAGATGCTGAAAATCACGCTGCGGTCCTTGAAAGGAAGCGAGGAGAAGCAATGTGATCGCAAGTGTTAATACGGATGCGACCAGAGCCGTCTTGCGCGCGGGCGCGCCAGCCATAATCACGATGGCGGCAACAATTGGACAGAAAATGACCAAAAGAAGCATTAGTGGAAAACAGCGAAATAGATAAGGGCGACTATTCCCAGGCCGAACAGGAACAGATATGCCTGTAGATTTCCGCCTTGAATCAGCCGTAGGAGCGCGCCGATTCCCCATGTGCCGCCACTCGTTCCACCCACTACACCCGCGTCAATAATCCATCGATCACAGAAAGCGGAGATCCGTGCGAGAAATTCCTGCGTCCAATTGATGAGCCAACTGTAAAATTCGTTGAAGTAAAAGAGCCGTCGAAAGAGTTCGATATCAAAAGGCTCGCTCTGGCGGTTGCGATAAAGTGTAATCGCCAGTCCGCTCCCAAGGACTAAGACAATCATTGCAAGCGCGGGAACGAAAAGCCCGATGTTCTTCTCGACTGGGAGCATTAGGAAGTTCCGCGCGAAGAACGCAAACCCGCCCAACATCGCCAGAAGCGCGAGCACGATCAGCGGGCCGGTCATCACCGCGGGTGATTCGTTGCTCTTGCGGGTGATTTCGCTGCGCGCGTTGCCGAAAAAGACGACCACAAACAAGCGGATAACGTAAAAGGCCGTCAGAAAAGCCGTAAGCAAAGCCACCACGAAGATCAGCATGTTGCGTTCGTAAGCGACCGCGAGAATTGCGTCCTTGCTGAAAAATCCGCTGAAAGGCGGACAACCGATCAGGGCCAGCGCACCGGCACCAAAGGTGAGAAATGTGATTGGAAGATTCCGCGAAAGCCCACCCATTTTCCAAATGTTCTGCTCATGATGGAGCATGACGATCACGGAACCGGCAGCGAGAAAGAGGAGCGCCTTAAAAAAAGCGTGAGTAAAAAGGTGAAACATAGCCG
>QHON01000028.1 GCA_003218815.1 Verrucomicrobiota bacterium | reverse complement strand
GGCCGGCATAGGCATCCAGGCGCCGGTCCCGCAGAAATGGCCAATGGGTGCGATGTTCGTTCACCCGATCCCATTCCACGTCGGCGATCACAATTTCTTCTCGGTCCACTGAACCTTTCGCGATGATTTCGCCACTCGGCGCCGCGATAAAGCTTTGTCCCCAAAACTCAATTCCGTCGCCACCCTCGGGCGCTTCATGGCCGATGCGATTCGCAGCCGCGACGTAACAACCATTGGCGATGGCGTGGCTGCGCTGAATTGTTTCCCAGGCAGAATATTGAGCCGTGCCGAACTCTTTTTTTTCCGATGGATGCCAACCGATGGCGGTGGGATAAAATAGAATCTCCGCGCCGCGCAAGGCGGTGAGACGCGCCGCTTCCGGATACCATTGGTCCCAGCAAACGCAGACGCCGATCTTGCCTTGCGCCGTCGGCCACGCCTGAAATCCGAGATCGCCCGGCGTGAAATAGAATTTCTCATGATAAAGCGGATCATCGGGAATGTGCATCTTGCGATATTTTCCGAGCAATTTTCCGTCGTCGTTGATGATTGCCGCGGTGTTGTGATATACGCCTGCGCTCCGTTTCTCGAAAAGCGACGCGATAATCACGACGCCAGTCTCCCGCGCGACGTCTCCCAATGCCAATGTCGATCTTCCCGGAATTTCTTCAGCCAGCGCGAAGTTTTTGTGATCTTCCGCCTGGCAAAAATATTGTGACCGGAAAAGCTCCGGTAAACAAATGATCTGCGCGCCCCGCCCGGCAGCCTCGCGAATGAACTCGACCGCGTGCGCAAAGTTTTTATCTGGCTCCGGGCCACACCGCATCTGCACGAGGGCGACGCGCGTTTGGTCTGAATTCATGGTGGATCGTGCGCTCCGCGCGCGATGTTAATTATGTCATCGCGAGGCGATCAAATTTTTGGTCTGCGACTTAGATTACCATCGCGCGACAGAGCGCGCGACCCACCTATTTCGCTGAGTTCGCTGGCACGATCTTGATGCTTTCAATCACCACCCGCTTGATCGGTTTGCTGTTCTCGCCCGAGCTGCTTCTGGTCACAGGCGTATCACCAATTCTTCCCAGCACGTCATCGCCTTTGATCAACTTACCGAACGTGGTGTATTGATGATCCAGACGCGGAACGCTCGCGAGACAGATGAAAAATTGCGATCCAGCTGAATCCGGATCGGAACTGCGCGCCATGGAGATGACGCCGCGCTCATGGGAGCGGTCATTGAATTCGGCTTTGATTTTGTAACCCGGTCCGCCTTCTCCGTAGCTGCTTTCTTTAGCCGGATCTTTCGAGTTTGGATCGCCGCCCTGGATCATGAATCCCTTGACGATGCGATGGAAAATTGTGCCGTCGTAAAAACCGGAACGCGCCAGTTTTTTGAAGTTCTCGACCGTGTTGGGAGCAGCGTCGTTCCAAAACTGCACGACCATATCCCCTTCACTCGTTTTGATGATTGCCACTTCGTTGGATGCATTCATTGTAGGATTCTCCTGGTTTTCTTCAGCGGCGAAAAGCGCTGAGCTGAACAACAGCGCCACCGCTAAGATCGACAAGTTCATTGCGACAAGTGCCACGAAGCTTTGCCCCTGTCACCAGCGGACCGTAGAGGCAGGCATGTCGCCTGCTGGGGTAAATGATGCAGCTGACACGGCTGCCGCTACAACGTCTTGGCGTGGTATTCCTGTAAACTGCGCACGCGCAATTTGCGCTTTTGCAACGAGCGGATCCCGTTCGCACTGGCCAGGGCGGCCCGCACCGTCGTCATGATCGGTATCCGCTGGGCGAGAGAGGCATTGCGAATGCGCACTTCGTCCTCACGCGGAATTTTTCCACTAGGAGTGTTGATGATAAATTTGATGTCGCCATTTTTTACGCGATCGAGAACGTTCGGACGACCTTCCCGGAGCTTGAAAACTTTCGTGACTGGAATTTTCGCGGCCGCCAACACGCCGAATGTGCCGGCGGTGGCAATGATTCCAAACCCAAGCCTCACAAATTCACGCACGACCGGGACAACAGCCTGCTTATCGCTGTCCTTTACGCTGACGAAAACGTTTCCGCCCGTGGGCAAAGGTGGCGGGGCAGCCATCTGCGATTTTGCATAGGCAAGCCCAAGATCGACATCCATTCCCATGACTTCGCCGGTCGATTTCATCTCGGGGCCGAGCGAAATATCTACGCCTTCATAACGTAGAAACGGGAAGACGGCTTCTTTAACAGAGTAATGCTTCGGCACGATTTCCCTGGTAAAGCCAAGCTCACGCAAGGATTTCCCAGCCATCACTTTCGCGGCCAATTTGGCCAGCGGGACTCCGATCGCCTTGCTCACGAAGGGAACGGTCCGCGACGCGCGCGGGTTCACTTCAAGGACATAGACATCTTCGCCTTTCACCGCGAATTGTACATTCATTAGACCCTGCACGTTTAACTCCCGGGCCATTGCTTTCGTTGCCGCAGAAATTTCCTCGAGAACTTTTTGCGGCAACGAGAATGTTGGAATCACGCAGGCGCTATCGCCGCTATGAATACCGGCTTCCTCGATGTGCTCCATAATTGCACCGATCACCGTAGTTTCGCCGTCGGAAATGCAATCCACATCGACTTCGATTGCGTCTTCCAGAAAACGATCGACGAGCACCGGCCGGTCCGGTGTCACTTCAATCGCACTCGTCATGTAACGGCGAAGATCTTCCTCATTGTAGACAAGCTCCATGGCGCGGCCTCCAAGCACGAAGGAAGGTCTAACGAGTACCGGGTACCCGGTTTTGTTTGCAATCGCAGCCGCTTCGTCGGTAGTCACGGCCGAGCCGCTCGGGGTTTGACGCAAGCCTAGTTTGTCGAGCATGGCCGCGAATAATTGGCGATCTTCCGCGGTCTCGATGCTTTCTGGCTGGGTCCCGAGGATTGAAACGCCTGCCGCCTTCAATCCATTGGCGAGATTGAGCGGGGTTTGACCACCGAACTGCACGAAAACGCCCTCTGGTTTTTCTTGATCGTAAATGTTGAGCACGTCCTCGAGGGTGAGCGGCTCGAAATAAAGTTTGTCGCTCGTGTCGTAATCGGTCGAAACCGTTTCCGGATTCGAGTTCACCATGATCGTTTCAAACCCGAGCTCGCGAAGCGCGAACGCAGCGTGCACGCAGCAATAATCAAACTCAATTCCCTGGCCGATACGGTTCGGCCCGCCGCCTAGGATCATGATCTTGCGTTTGCCGCTCTCACGGTACTCGTTCTCGTCGCCATAGGTCGAATAGTAATACGGCGTGTAAGCTTCGAATTCCGCCGCGCAGGTATCGACGAGGCGATAGGTCGGCAGAACGTCCGCGGATTTTCGTTTGGTGCGAATGATTTCTTCCGAGGAACTGCATGCGATTGCGAGTTGCCGATCTGAGAAGCCAAGCTTCTTTGCGCGAAGCAGTTTGTCTCGGGTAGCGCACTCGTCCCGAGTGTTCATTTCGGCGTCTTGCCGAGATGTTTTATCGGCGGCGAAATCTTTCTCTGGGTACCACACCCACGGGTAATCCTCATTTGAATGGACTATGTTCGCGTCCCACGGATTGCGTGTAACATAGTTAAATTTTTCCTCGAGATCCGCCTCCGAGCGAACCATTCGGTCGTGCCATTCTTTTTCCCAAACGTCACCTCCAGAACGCGATTCCTTATTGATTTCGTGCGCGGTGAAAGATTTTATCGAATGCAGCAATTCGCTCAGCGACCAGAAGACAGGTCTTCCTTTAGCATCATCTGCCTTGACTGCGGGCTCAAACAATATGTGGACGTGGTCAGGCATCACACACGCTGCATAGAGCTCGTACCTATTTTGATGAAAATGCCGGAT
>QHON01000027.1 GCA_003218815.1 Verrucomicrobiota bacterium | reverse complement strand
AACGCCATCAAAAACGCGTCGAGATTTCTTCCCGCGCCGAAGAGCCCAGCAAACACCATTTCGCGAATCAGTCCGAGGATGCGGCTGCACAAAATCGCGATGCCGACGATTCCCGTCGCACGCGTGCTCGCTCGCCGATCCTGCGCCGCAGTCATCGGCGAACAAAGAACAGCGTCTCAGAAATTACGAAAGAAAAAAAACGCGCGGTCTTGCTGCACCGGAGCATTCCGGACGGGCGTTCAAAGTTGCTCGATGCGGTAACCACGTTGCCGAAGCAAGGATAAGAGCCCGTTCGGCTCTGTCAGATTCCGGTTGGACAGTGGATGAATGCGCATGAAACCTTGAACCGCATGGCCAAGTGGGCGGCGAGCGCTTTTACGCCGAATGTTTCGGTGGCGTAGTGGCCGCCGAGCAAAAGGTTAATTCCGAGCTCTTCGGCGGCGACAGCGGTCCAATGCGGCGCTTCGCCTGTAACGAAGGTGTCAATCTTTTCTTCCGCCACACGGTAAATTTCCGAGCCGGCACCGCCGGTGATAATCCCGATTGTTTTTATTTTCTTTGGGCCAAATGCAAACGCTTTGACTTTGCCGTCTAACGACTTCTCCAGTTTGCGCACAAGTTCATCGCGCGAAATGAAAGTGCGCGCTTTCAAGCCGATCAGCTGGCCTTTCTCTTCCAAGAATCGTGTTGTCGATCTTAGGCCGAGCGCCGCCGCGAGCTGCGCATTGTTTCCCACGACCGGATGCACATCGAGCGGCAGATGTGCGCTGTAGACGGCGACGTCGTTTTCGAGCGCGAGCTTTAATTGTCGATACAACGCACTAGTCACTGGTTGCAGGCCCGACCAAAATAACCCATGATGCACGAGCAAAAGATCGACATCTTTTTTTACGGCTTCGCTCAAGACACGTGTCGAAACATCCACTGCGGCTCCAATCTTCGTGATGCGGCCTGAATTTTCGATCTGCAAACCGTTCAACGCATTTGGCCAGTCTTCGATTTCGCCAACGCGCAAATATTTGTCCAAGTGTCGGACTATTTGGATGAGGGACGCCATCAGTTATAATTTGAGCTGCCCTTCGGAAATTTGCACTACCGATTGCTATCGGGGTTTCGTAAGTTTGCTTGACGAATTCAACACCTCTTGTGAGGTTGCCTGAACGTTAGGAGGAAGTTTGGAATACACCGACGCGCCAACTCAGTCGCAGGAAGTTAGCGCCGACAAAATGCCGTGTCCGTATTGCGGACATTTATTGCCGAGGGACGCACAACGGTGCGACCGATGCGACTGGGCGCGTAGCGCGACCGAAACAGCGGAAGGCAAAGCCAGCGATGCGGTAGCTGTTCTCCTAAGTATTATCCCCGGCCTCGGTCATATTTATAAAGGACACAGACTCGCCGGTTTCCTGTGGATGGCCGGCGCGATTCCCGCTGGGATCTTCGTGTTTCTAGCTGCAATCGCGTCTGCTGGCTTTGGCGCCGGTCTCTTTTTTTTCTACTTAATCGCGGTAATGCTTCACGCCTACGCCATTGACGATCGCGTCATACCGCCAAAAGAAGACGAAGGCGAACAATATTGAAGCGTTGAAATGCTAAAACTTTGAGTCCTTAAGTTCGGGTTCGATAATCCCGCCGCCGGCATCGCGCTGGGCAACCAGAAAATTAAATTTTCGTCTGTTGAGCCGACGAGCTCTCAGGACGACAAGCCAAGGATCCAAGTCACGTTCCCAGCAGCAGGTACAACGCGCGATGCGGGCAATTGTGGATCGCCTCCTAGCACGCGTTCGATCAACTCCGCGTTCTTTGTTGCATTTACTAAGAAGCAAATCTGGCGCGCGTAATTGATGAGGGAAAACGTGAATGTCAGCCGCCACGAATTAAGTTCCGGCACAAAATTCGCGATCACACGCCGCGTCGTTTCGTCAAGACCAGCGGTACCCGGAAACAGAGACGCGGTGTGTCCATCGCCGCCCAAGCCGAGCAGAATCAGATCGTGTCGATAAATCTGTTCGCCGCACCGTCTCGCCAAAAGATCGAGCTGATCCTCGTATTCCTGCGCCGCGATTTGTGGATCGAGTTCACCGCGCATCCGCATAATCGATTTTTGAGGAATGGCGGCGGGCGCGAAAAGGGTTTCGCGTGCCATACGAAAATTGCTCTGAGTGTCATCCGGTGGGACGCAGCGTTCATCTCCAAAAGTAAATCGAATTGATTCCCATCGCAGATCGCGTGCGACCGTCGCGAGCCGCGTGTACACTGGCCGCGGAGTGTTTCCACCAGAAAGCGCGATCCGAAATTCATTCCGGTCGGCAATGGCTTTGTGTGCTTGATCAAGGATAAAATTCGTCCCGTCAGCGGCAAAATTCTTTGTCCGAATCACTTCACGACTCATGAAAAGTGGAAGAGAGGCAGCTTCCCTGTCTCGGCCGAAGGGGTCTTGCCTGTCGAAACGACCGACAGGCTCGAAGCCTGTCTTTCCATGGCAGCCAGGATGGCTATTCTTCGAGTCACTGCGTTACCTCAAATCGCGCAATGCGATTGGCCGCGCTTTTCGAGGTAGCGTTGATGATAGTCTTCCGCGCGCCAGAATTTCGGAGCAGGTTCGATTTGGGTGACGACCGGACTGCGAAAGCGCCCGCTCTGGTCCAGCTGTTTCTTGGAAACTTCTGCTGCTGCCTTTTGCTCGGGCGAATGATAGAAAATCACCGAGCGATATTGCGTTCCAATATCAGGACCCTGGCGATTCAACGTCGTGGGATTGTGGTTCGACCAAAAAACGTCAAGCAGTTCGTTATAGGTGATTTGCGCGGGGTCGAATTCAATTTCCAACACTTCAGCGTGTCCCGTCGCGTTCGTGCAAACATCTTCGTAGGTCGGATTTTGTTGCATTCCGCCGGCGTAGCCAACTGTTGTCAATTTAACGCCTTCCAATTTTCTGAAAGTTTCTTCCACCCCCCAAAAACAACCCGCACCGAAGGTAGCTTTCTCCGTTTTCATAGGGCCACGATGGAGCGGTTGCGCGCAGCACGCAACCGTCTTTAGGTTCACATTTCACTGCTTGACAGTTGCTGCGCGCGACATGGCATTGCCCTAAAGTCCTATAGCCAAGCCGCCGCGAAATCTGGCAGGACGTTAATAACCAATGTGCTTTATCGAATGATTACCTCTACCACGACCCTCGAGCAGACTCGTCCTCTCTTCCCTGTACGGCTTCTAAATGGATGCGGCGCATTGCTGGAGAAAACCCGAATTCCACGCTCCCCGCTTCGCGCGGTTGATTTGATCGAGACCGCGAAGCGCCGCTGCGGCCTCGATGATTTTGGCAGAGGCGATTTTTTCGAAGCCATTTCTCGGCTGCTTGAGTCCTGCCACCGTGAATCCCGACTCAATTTGATCGGGAGGATCGCTCTCCGCAGCGACCTTTTACGGACATTGTGTTCACGTTTGTTAATGGAACGGGATCGCCAGCTTTATCCCGGCATTGCGCGGCAGGAAATCCGCAAACCAGTCTTTATCGTTGGCCTACCCCGCAGTGGTACCACGCTCTTGCACACTCTGCTCGCTGCTGATCCGGAACATCGGGCTCCGCTCACTTGGGAGGTGATGACGCCATCCCCGCCTACTCGCGACAATGAGCAACGACGGATTCAGCGCGCGACCCAAAGTTGTAACTGCCTCAATTGGCTGGCACCAACGTTTCGCCACGTGCACGCCGTGGGCGCGGAGCTCCCGCAAGAATGTGTTGGACTCATGACCCCGAGCTTTATGAGCGATCAGTTTGATACCATGTATTATGTGCCGTCCTATCGGGCTTGGTTCTTCCGCCAAGATTTGCTCCCGGCATACGAATATCACCGGCGCTTCCTACAACATCTGCAGTTCCGGCGCAGCGCGCGCCGCTGGGTTTTAAAAGCGCCGACACACATGTCTGCCTTGCCAACGCTGCTTTCGGTCTATCCCGATGCGCTTTTTGTGCAGACCCACCGAGCTCCGCTTGAGGCGATGGCTTCCGTATCAAGTTTAATAACAATTCTCCGCCGTGTGTTTAGCGACAGCGTCGATCCTTTTGTTGTTTGCAGCGATGCCACCCAGTACTGGTCGGAAACGCTGGACGCATTTTTGCCGGAACGGGATCGCTTGCCACCTGAGCGCATTTGCGACGTGGATTATTTTGAAATCCGCCGCGATCCAATCGCTGTCGCCCGACGCATCTATCAACACTTCGGGTGGTTATTATCGGAAAAGGCGGAGCGCCGAATGCGCGTAGTGCTTGCAAACCAGCCACGAGAACAATATGGCCGTCATCGATATGCTCTGTCGCAGTTTGGCATCGAAGTCCGCAAGGACGCGCAAGCATTTGCGGCCTATTGCAAGCGGTTCGGTTTATCCGCGCAGACGGTTGGCAGGCCAAGCGAACGTGCCGAGGCACTTGTTTGATCTCGCAGCACGAAGCGGGTGCTCGGATCTTCCGAGCAGTTTCATCCGCAGCTTTACATCACCATGCCGCCATCAACGCAAAGGACTTGGCCAGTAATGTAATTTGCCTCCGCGGAAGCGAGAAACGCAACCGCGCTCGCGACATCTTCAGGTTGCCCCGTTTTTCCGAGCGGAATCCGCGCTTCAATCGCTTTCTTAATGTCGTCGGCCAATCCCGCCGTCATGTCGGTTGTGATAAATCCCGGTGCAACCGCATTCACCGTGATGTTTCGGCTCGCCAGTTCGCGCGCAAGCGCTTTTGTAAAACCAATCAAGCCGGCCTTGCTCGCAGCGTAATTCGTTTGACCTGCGTTGCCGATCAAACCGATCACCGAGCTAATGTTAATAATGCGGCCGCTGCGCTGCTTAATCATCGGGCGCTGCACGGCTTGGACAAAATTGAATGCACCCTTCAAATTCGTGTTGATAACCGTGTCCCAGTCTTCCATAGACATGCGCATGCTA
>QHON01000037.1 GCA_003218815.1 Verrucomicrobiota bacterium | reverse complement strand
TGATTTTTCCGGCCGGTCCAACAAAGGGCTTACCGGCGACATCTTCATAATCCCCTGGCTGTTCGCCGACGAGCATCATCGTTGCGCCTTTCGGGCCCTCGCCAAAAACGGTCTGCGTCGCGCGCTCGAAAAGGTGACAGGCCTCACAATCTTTCGCCGCCTCACGGACGGCTGACCAGCTCGTGGTATCGGGCGGTCTCGCGGGTCGCGCAAATTCTTCATCATCCGTTCGCATCTTATACAGAATCGAAGATCATCTACATTGTAGCTGCCGCGATTCTGGCCAGAGACCAAGATGGAACTCGAAACCGAACGACTCATCCTGCGTTCCTTCCTCGAAGACGATGTCGATTCTATGGCGGAGTTGTTCGCGAATTCGGACTTCATGCGCTTCTCATTAGGCGTTTTTACTGAGCGCAAACAGACCATTGCTTTCGTCGAGAAAGTCATTGGCTGGGATCGCGCCGGCATTCCTTCCCAGTTTACCGTCGTCCCGCGCGGCGAGGACGCGATTATTGGTTACTGCGGCTTCTTTTACCATCCGGAGCATGGCATCGAAGATATCGAGATCGGCTATCGACTGCATCCCGATTACTGGAACCGCGGCCTTATTACTGAAGCTGCGCGCGCAGTACGCGATTACGGCTTTCGCGATCGAAAGCTGTCACGCGTCATCTCGCTCATTCATCCAGAAAACGTTCCCTCACGTCGCGTCGCAGCGAAAAATGGAATGACGGTCGAGAAGAAAATTACCTTTCGAGGTTTTCCGACGCTGGTGTATGCGATAACTCGCGAGGAGTGGCTGGCGAACCATGCCGCTCGATGAACTCGCGCGCGAGAGCACGATAAGCTTGGGCGGCAGCTCCACTCGGCGCATATTCCAGAATCGATTTGCCAAAGCTCGGCGCTTCACTCAAGCGCACGCTCCGCGGGATCACAGTTTGATAAACGCGTTCACCAAAATGCTTCCGCACGTCGGCGACCACCTGCTGACTAAGGTTTGTCCGAGCGTCAAACATCGTCATAACAATACCACCAATCTCAAGCCGGTCGTTCACGCCGGAATCGCGCACCTGCTCGACTAACCGAACAATTTTCACCAAACCCTCGAGCGCGAAATACTCGCACTGGATCGGCGTCAAAAGTTCATCGGCGGCGGCGAGGGCGTTGCTCATGAGAATTCCGAGCGACGGGGGACAATCAAGCAAAACGAAATCAAACGTGTCATCCGCCTGCAACGGCCTAAGCGTTTCCGCCAGCCGCGTCAGATGATTCGGCATTCGGGCAATCTCAACTTCAGCGCCGGCCAAATCGATATCGGCCGGTACGATAAACAAACCGTCGCGCCGCGTGGGCAGGATTTTTTCCGTAATGGACGCGCCGCCAAGCAGTGGGTCGTAAAGGCTGGTTCCATCCGTTCCTTGCAGCCCAAATGAGCTCGTCGCGTTCGCTTGGGGGTCAAGGTCGATTAGTAAAATGCGATGGCCAAGTTCCGCCAGCGCGGCGCCGAGGTTGACGGCTGTAGTCGTTTTCCCGACGCCACCTTTCTGGTTCGCAAGCGCAACGATTCTCATGACAACCAAGATCGCCAGATGATGTTGCCGGACGGGTCAAACGGAAACTAAATTTTTCGAATTTCCGATCTGGAATTTTGAAGGTAGATTTTGTCCTTGGCCATTATCCGGGGATAAGATCCACATCTTTTCAAGCCTATGATTGTCACGACTGCTCGGCTTTACAAGGTCGTGATGCATGCTTCATGAAGCGTCCCGAAATCAAAGGTCGAGCGCATCAACGCCGCCGGGGCAAACTTGATCCATCTGCGCGCGGCGTAAATGAAGAAGAACATGTGCCGGCCGCCAAGCTCGGCGTCACCAAAGTGAATATGGACACCGATGGCCGGCTCGTCTGGACGCGCGTTCATCGCGAGTACTTCCGCTGGCATCCGGAACAGTTCGATTTCAAGTAGCGCTCGCCGCGGACGAGCGAATTGAACATCACAAGCGAGACGCTTGTGCTACGCTATTCGTAATTGAAACCGGTGACTTTTACTCTCCAAGAATTGGCCAGGATGTGCGACGGTGAGTTGGTCGGTGATCCCGCGCTAAAAATCACCGGTGCGGCGTCGCTCGCGGAAGCAACCGACGGAGAAATCACTTTTTTTGCGAATCGAAAATATGTTGGCGCCTTGCGTAAAACGCGCGCCTCCGCCATTTTCGTTGCGCGTGATTTTGCCGAGCCGATTACTGTTGCTCAAATCCGCGTCTCAAATCCAACGAAAGCTTTCGAGCAAGTCGTGCTCAAGCTTGCTCCGAAACCGATCACGTTTGCGGCGGGCGTTCATTCAAGCGCGATTGTCGATCCAAGCGTCCAGCTCGGAGAGCGCGTCTCAATCCAACCGCACGCGGTGATCGAAGCCGGCGCCAGGATCGGTGACTGCACAGTCATCGGTGCAGGGACCTACATTGGTCATGAAACGGTCATTGGACCTGCATGTTTGATTTATCCGCGAGTGACGATTCGTGAACGCACACGGATTGGCTCGGGCGTGATCATTCACAGCGGTACGGTAATTGGCGCCGACGGATTTGGATTCGAGGTGGTCGATGGCCGCCAGGAAAAAATTCAGCAGCTTGGAATTGTACAGATCGACGATGATGTCGAGATCGGCGCCAACACGACCATCGATCGCGCCCGTTTTGGCCGAACCTGGATTCAGGAGGGAGCAAAGATCGACAATCTCGTGCAGGTCGCGCACAACGTTGTGATCGGCAAGAATACGGTCATCGCAGCGCAGACCGGAATTGCCGGCAGTGTCCGGATCGGTCAGCGTGTCCTGATTGGCGGTCAAGCTGGTATCATTGGGCATATCGAGATTGGCGATAACACCGCCATCGGTGCGCAAAGTGGCATCTCCAAGAACATCAGCGGCGGAGCTTGGTGGGCGACGCCGGCCGCGCCGCTTGCGGAGGCAAAGCAACAGATTGCCTGGAGTCGCCGGCTCGGGAAACTTTTCGCACGAGTAAAAGAGATTGAGAAAAAGCTCGGACTGTAAGCCGAGGATGCGCTAGTTGTCACACGCCTGCCTCCTCCACAAGCCCGCGTAGTGCCTCGGGAGAAATGCACTCCGCGCCGGAAGCGTGCACTGTCTGCCGTTCCATGGAATCGGAGGTGGCCACCGTCAAATCGAACTTACCCGCGTATTTGGTTGCGAGCCGCTCGATGATCGCGTCGGCTGTTTGCCCGCTGCGCGAATAAAAGATCTGCACGTCTCCCGGGTTTGAGGTCGCGCTGGCTGTTGCGCCTTTTCCATCGAAGACGATGACTACTCGTACGTCGGTCCAATCTTGATAATCGCGCAGCCGTTTACTTAATGCTTCACGCGCCAGCGAGGAGCGTCGCTCGTGCAGTCTGCGCAGTTCAGGCCACGCAAAAATGATGCTGTGCCCATCGACAATCAGATAACGTAAACGCTGCGCCATTCCTGAATGTTTCCGCGCTGCGCATCGGGCTGAGTCTCACACGAGCGAGCGTGCCAGACTACTCCGCCGCGACGGATTGCTTCTTCGCCCTCGGTTTGGCCGGCTCGCGGCGGCTCGCGCGAACCGATGCTTTTTTGCGCTGTAGATAGGCCCTGCGTCGCCTGCGTTTCGTGCGTACCCGGTGTTGTTGCCCCATGGCGCCTCTATAGGTCGAAAGATCAAGAGACGCAATCTGAATTCGAGCGTCGTTCAATGCGAATCGCGCCTGGAAATCCCAAATCGGAGTTTGCATTTTAGCGTGATCCGTTGTTAAAGAGCACGCTCGATGCTGCGTTCGAATTTCGCGACTTCCGCGGTCACGCCGAAAAGCGTGATCGGCGTTTCCGTTCTATTCTTAAGCTTGGCAGCGATTTTCGGTTTGTTCAACAGCCACAAAGTAAAAATGTTGCGCACAAATGCAGCGAATGCGGCAGCGATACGTGCTGCGGCTGAGCATCGACGCGCAACTGAGGGACGGAATCTCGAGGTCCGTGAAACGACTACTGGCGAAGGAGAAGCGAAAATCGCGGAAGCAGAAAATAAAGCCGCAAAAGCTGAAGCAGAACTCACGCAATTGCAGAAAGAGAAAGGCGATTTGCAAAGCAAAGTAGACGCCAACCGGGACGAGATCGCGTCCTTGCAAAAGCGAATCGAAGAAGCCGAGAAAACGGCTAAACCTGCGGCAAGTCCAGCGGATGCCTCGACACCGGAACTACAAGCGCAGCTCGACGATGCTCGGCATCAACTCGATAGCGCCGAAAAAGAGAAGTCTTTCTTATCCGAAAAGCTCCAGGCGACCCAGCAGCGCTCCGCGCAGCCACAGGAAGAGAAAAAACGCCGCGAAGCCGGCGCTCGAAAACCAGGCGTGCGCGGCAATGTGCTTGCCGTCAACCAGGCGTACAATTTTGTGGTCCTAAATCTTGGTGCTCGCCAAGGCGTCGAACCTAACTCGGAAATGCTTGTTTTGCGGGAGGGCACTTTGATTGGAAAAATTCGTATCTCTTCAGTTGAACCCGCGACCGCTATCGGCGATATCATCACCAGCAGTTTGGCGCGCGGCGTCCAAGTGCAACCTGGAGATATTGTAGTTTATGCTGGCACTAATTCCTAAACTTCGGAAAAACATCACCGCTGCCCTGTTGTTCGCCACCATGATTACGTTCGTCTCGTGCGCGACACAGAAAGACCCACCGCGTTTGGTCAATGATCCGGACGAACACAGCGAGTCAACCATCCCTTGGAATAAACAGGAAAAATGGGAATTAGGCAGTCAAGGGTCGGCCGCTCTGGGACCTACGGGGTCGAGCGATACACGATAGCGAGCCGATTAGATCCAGAAACCGGCTGGAATGACCGCGTTTTTTGGGATGACGACCAGGCCATCGCGGATGAAGTAATTGTCTGCGTCGTAGTTCGCCGGTTTTCCTTCCGGGGTGATTACGACTCCATCGGCAATGCGTGCGTTCTTGTCGATAATGGTCCGGTCGATCACGCAATTGCGCCCGATTCCGATTGGCGGTTGACTAGACTTCCCGTCCCGACCTTGCTCGAAATAATCTGCCCCCATCACAATGCTGTTTCGGATCGTGGCGCCGCTTTGAATAATGCTGCGTATTCCAACGACGCAGCGTTCCAAGTGGGCATCCGAAATGATGCATCCGTCCGAGATGATCGCCTGCCGGAGCGTGGCTCCATTGATCTTGCTGCCAGGCAGAAAGCGGGGATGGGTGTAAATCGGCGCCTCGGTATTGAAGAAACTATATTCCGGCACCAGATCGGTCAGATCGAGATTTGCTTCATAAAAAGCCCGAATCGTTCCGATATCTTCCCAGTATCCCTGGTAGATAAAGGCGCTCACATGTCGATCTTTGATTGAATGTGGAATGACATCCTTTCCGAAATCGACCAGCTCATTTTCCAAACACTCGATGAGCACCTTTCGATTGAAGACGTAAATTCCCATTGAAGCCTGATACAACTCCTCTCCTTCGTTCGACCCGATCGCGCCCAGCAATTCCCGGCTGATTCTCATCTCGTGAAGTACAGCCTCCTTGGTCGGTTTCTCGACGAAGCGCGTAATTCGGCGATCGACTCCGCTTCCCATAATGCCGAATTCGGAAATCTGATGTCGATGGACCGGTTTGGTGGCCAGTGTGATGTCGGCGCCAGAGCGAATGTGCTGATGCAACAGGGGGCGAAAATCCATGCGGTAAAGCTGATCGCCGCTTAAGATCAGGTAAAAATCGAATGGGCGCTCGAGGAAGTAGCGCATGTTTTGCCGCACGGCGTCGGCCGTTCCCTGGTACCATTGCGACCCTGCGGGCGTTTGTTGAGCGGCCAGAATATCCACGAAGCTGCGCGAGAAATTGTCGAATTTATAGCTCGCTTGAATATGTCGATGTAGCGACATGCTGTTGAATTGCGTGAGCACATAGATCGAGCGAAGCCCGGAATTCAGGCAATTGCTGATGGGAATATCGACGATGCGATATTTTCCCCCGAGGGGCACGGCCGGCTTGGCGCGATCTTTAGTTAGCGGGAACAAACGCGTACCGGCGCCGCCACCCATAATGATTGCAAGCGTTTGTTGGATTGTGCCGGGCGGTAGCGCGGGGACGCCTACTGATGGATTCTTCAAAGGGGAATCGCGCTGCGGCCGGTTTTGCATTGCTATCGATCAATAACCCAGCGTCTGCGCTTTCCGGCAACCTTTTTGAATCATCCTTGTAAACGCGATCTGTGCCCCGCAGAGCGAATGTTGCGGCTCAGGACAGCCGCCACTAGACTCCAAACATGTGCGGAATTGTTGGCTACGTTGGCCGCGCCGAAGCAGTGCCCATTCTGCTCGATGGGCTACGGCGTCTTGAATATCGCGGCTACGATTCCGCCGGCGTTGCTGTCGTGGATCGAGGACACCTCGAGACCCGCAAATGTGCCGGTCGTATTGCGGCACTTGCCAAGTTGATCACGAAGCGACCACTTTCGGGGTCGTTTGGGGTCAGTCACACGCGTTGGGCCACGCACGGAAAAGTGACGGATGAAAACGCGCACCCGCACTTCGACGCCAGTGGTAAACTCGCGCTCGTGCACAACGGTGTGATCGAAAATTATCAGGCGCTTAAAGAGGAGCTCATCCGCGGCGGCGACACCAGCTTTCGCTCGGAGACTGACACTGAAATGCTCGCGCATCTGATTGGGAAACTCTACGACGAATCATGTGCCAGCACGGTAGACGTTCATCAAAAAAAGGCACGACTTCTTGCTTCTGTTCGCGCTGCGCTTCAGCGAGTGATCGGTACCTATGGCATTGCACTGCTCCATGCGGACGTTCCGGATTTTATGATCGGCGCGCGGCGTGGGAGCCCGCTTATCCTGGGTGTGGGGAAGGACGAAAACTTTCTGGCCAGTGACGTGAGCGCAATCGTCGCTTACACCCGCGACGCCGTTTACTTAAATGACTTCGATCTCGTGGCGGTAGAGCGAGAGAAATTCGAAATCAGCTCGCTAGCCGGAGTAAGCGGCGATCATCGAGTCAGCAAGGTCGAGTTGACGGCCGAGGACATTACAAAAGGCGATTACCCGCATTACATGCTCAAGGAAATCTTTGAGCAGCCGAACTCGGTGCGCGATGCCATGCGCGGGCGCCTCAGCTTGGAAGAATGCACCGCAAAGCTAGGCGGCTTGAATATGACGCCTGCGGAATTACGCAATATCGGACGCATTGTTCTCACCGGCTGCGGCACCGCTCTTCATGCCGGCAGAGTGGGCGAATATTTGATCGAGCGGCTCGCGAATATTCCCACCGAGGTCGAATTCGCGAGCGAATTTCGCCATCGGAATACACCGATGACGCCCGAGACACTCGTTTTCGCCATTAGCCAGAGCGGCGAAACTGCGGACACCCTCGGCGCGCTCCGTGAAAGCCGGCGCAAGGGGTTTCGGACGCTAGGAATTTGCAATAACGTCGCGAGCACGATTGCGCGTGAGAGTGACGGTGGCGTTTACATGCACGCTGGCCCGGAGATCGGCGTCGCGGCCACGAAATCCTTCACCTCGCAAGTTGTCATCCTCACGCTTCTCGGGCTGCTCTTTGGCCGGATGCGAAATCTTTCCACGGCTGAGGGAAGCCGAATCATTGAAGCCCTAGAAGCGTTGCCCGAGCAGATCGAAGTTGTCCTGAAGCTCAGCGACCAGATTAAAGCAATCGCAAAGAAATATGTCGATGTTAATGGGATGCTTTTCTTTGGCCGCCAATTCAATTTTCCCATTGCGCTCGAAGGTGCGCTCAAAATGAAAGAGATCACGTATCTTTTTGCTGAAGGGCATCCCAGCGCCGAACTTAAGCACGGAATTATCGCACTCGTGGGTCCTGATTTGCCCTCGATTTTTATCGCGCCTTACGATGCCGTCTTTTCGAAAAACCTGAATAATATCGAACAAGTCAAAGCTCGTAAGGGTCCGATTATTGCTCTGACCAGCGGCAACGGCGCGGAACAACTTCAAGGAATCGCAAACGAAATCGTCTTGCTGCCGGAAGCACCCGAATGCGTGATACCAGTTCTCACAGTTATTCCGCTGCAACTTCTTGCCTACCATCTTGCCGTTGAGCTTGGCCGTGACGTCGACAAGCCACGAAATCTCGCGAAAAGCGTGACGGTAGAATAGAAAAACGCGTGCAACCTAACGAAGATTACGTGCTCAAGTCCCTTCAGGACGTTGGGCTCGTGACTCGCAAAGAAATTGAAAGCGCGCGCTCACGCTTAGACGGCGCCAGCCACGTTGTCGACGTTCTGATTAGAGAGGGAGTCGTTTCCGACACGGATGTTTCACGCACGCTCGCCGCGCAAGCGCACATGGATTGGATCGACATTTCATCCATGGTCATTCCACCGCAGGTGATCCAGCAAATTCCCGGAACCGATGCGCGCCGGTTCAAGGTGATCCCGGTTGCGTTCGGTGAAGTAGGGCTCGTCGTAGCAGTAGGCGATCCACTGGACATCGATACGATCGACAGTCTGAGTTTTCTTCTCCGGCGTGAGCTCGAATTGGTTTGCACCGGCCCGCAAAAGATTCGCGAGGCGCTCATCAAATATTACGGCACAGCTGATGAAGCTGCGGATGTCCTTCAACAAAAACTCGGAGAAGATATCGATCTTGGTTTGGAAATCGGCGACGGCGCAGGAGCAATTGAGGGCACCGAAACCGATGCACCGATCATTCGCATGGTCTCAATGTTGCTGGTCGAGGCCCATCGCATGGGCGCGAGCGACATTCATCTTGAACCGCTTGATAAAAAATTCCGCGTTCGTTTTCGAGTTGACGGCGTGTTGCAAGAAATGCAAGCGCCACCGAAGCGTCTGCAATCGGCCATCGTCAGCCGGCTTAAGATTATGACCGGTTCCATGAGCATCGCGGAAAAGCGACTGCCCCAAGACGGTCGCATTCGGGTGAAAATTAAGAAGAAACCAATCGATCTTCGGGTCTCGACCATTCCTACGAACCACGGCGAAACCGTGGTCATGCGGGTACTGGACAAGTCCAGCTTGATGTTTGGCTTACCGGAGCTTGGTTTTCTTTCCGACGATCAGGAAATATTCGAGCGCCTGATCAGACTTCCCGAGGGCATTCTTCTCATCACGGGCCCAACCGGCTGCGGCAAGACGACCACGCTTTACGCTTGCCTCAATTACATCAACAAACCGGACCGCAAAATTATCACGGTAGAAGAGCCGATTGAATATCAAATGAACGGAATCAACCAAGTGCAGGTCAATTCGGAAATTGGGATGACGTTTCCCGCGGCGTTGCGCTCGATCCTGCGTCAGGCGCCGAACATTATTATGATCGGGGAAATTCGTGATCTCGAGACTGCGAGCATCGCCACGAATGCGAGCCTGACCGGACATCTTGTTTTCAGTACACTGCACACCAACGACGCCCCCTCGGCCGTCGCTCGTTTGGTTGACATCGGCGTGAAGCCGTTCCTAGTCGCTTCCTCAGTGCGCGCGATTATGGCGCAAAGACTCGTCAGGCGCTTGTGTAACAACTGCAAAGAACCGGGGGAATTAAGTGAGACGGAATTGCGTGCGCTGCGCATTGAACCCGGGCAGCTTCACGATGCCCAAGTAATGAAACCGGTTGGATGCGAGCAGTGCCGCCAAATCGGTTACAAGGGCCGCATGGGCATATTCGAAATTTTTGTGATCGACGATGAAGTCCGTCATATGATCAACAAGCGCAGCTCGACTCTAATGCTTCGACAACGTGCCCGTGAACTCGGAATGCGAACACTCCGCGAAGACGGGACGCGCAAGGTTCTCGCCGGCCTTACCTCTGCCGAAGAAGTTATTTCCATTACGATAGGCGACGTGAGCTGACCGATTTTATCCTGCAACCAACGAATGAATAACAAGCAAGTTGCCGAGCTTTTTGTTGAGCAGCACGTCTTGCAGCCATCACAGGTCGAAGACGTGCTGAATGAGGCGGACCTGAATGGAAAAACTATCGCGGAGGCAATGGTCGACAGCGGCTTCGTCGACGAGCACGGCTTTTATCAAACGATCGCTGAGGGTCTCGGCACCGACTTCATTAACCTGGCCGAGCGCGAAATCGCGCCGGAAATTCTGGGTTTGATTCCGAGCGGACTGGCCCGGTTGCACGGCGCGCTGCCGATCGAAATGAACGGCAACACATTGGATGTCGCGCTCGTTGACCCGCTCGATCTTCGTGCGGCAGAGGACCTTCGCTTCGCGCTCGGCAAAGAAATTCACGTCGTCGTTTCGCCGACCGAACAAATCGAAGATCAGATCAAGCGGTATTACGGCACCGATACCGCGAGCATGGAGGAGATTCTCAAACAGCTCGGGCAAGTCGGCGAGCTTCTGCAATTGCGTGAAGAAGATGGCGCCGCTGCGGTTGAAGCAGAGGCGAACGCGACCCCGATCATTCGCTTTGTCGATCTTATCCTGTACCAGGCAATTCAGGACCGCGCGAGCGACATTCATTTCGAGCCTTTCGAAAATGAATTCAAAATCCGCTATCGGGTGGATGGTGCACTATACGAAATGTCGCCACCCCCGCGCCATCTCGCGCTGCCGGTCATCTCGCGCGTTAAGGTGATGGCAAACATGAATATTGCGGAGCGCCGATTGCCGCAAGACGGCCGTATTCAAAAAAATATCGCAGGGCGCAGTGTCGATCTTCGTGTTTCGACTTTACCGACGCAGTTTGGCGAAAGCCTGGTGCTGCGCGTGCTCGATCGTACCACTGTCAACCTCGATCTCGAGGCCCTCGGGATGCCTGATTACATCCACGATTTCCTTCTCGAGGTGATCCATCGACCGAACGGCATTTTTATTGCAACCGGTCCGACGGGTTCGGGAAAAACGACCACGCTTTATTCCTGTTTGCGGAAAATCAACACGATTGATTCGAAGTTGCTCACCGCGGAAGAACCGGTTGAATATGATTTGGAAGGAATCGTGCAAGTACCGGTGAACGAAGCTATCGGCTTGACGTTTGCACGTATCTTGCGCTCCTTTCTTCGGCAGGACCCCGATCGGATCATGGTCGGCGAGACACGCGATCTTGAGACGGCGCAAATCGCGATTCAGGCCTCTCTGACGGGGCATCTCGTTTTTACAACCCTGCACACGAATGATGCGCCCGGCGCAGTGACACGTTTGATCGATATGGGGGTTGAGCCGTTTCTTGTTTCATCGACGCTTGAGGCCGTCCTGGGCCAGCGTTTACTGCGCAGCATTTGCCCAAAATGCCGCACGGCTTATCAGCCAAATGAGGCATTGCTTGCAGAATTGGATACTTCCCGTCGCGATATTGGCGAAAAGCAGTTTTATTACGGTAAAGGATGTGACGCGTGTAACAATACCGGCTACAAAGGCCGAAAGGGGATTTATGAGCTTCTGCAAATTACTGACCCGATCCGCGAATTGATTAACGAACGCGCGCCAACCGTTACCTTGAAGCAAAAAGCCATCGAGCTCGGGATGGTCACCCTGCGACAGGATGGTCTGCGCAGCATCTTCGCTGGGGACACCACAATCGAGGAAGTTCTTAAATACACGTGATTTGCTGCGACGGGGCGTCGGTTGCTAACTGAAAAGCTCGACAGGGGCTTCGAGAGCGCTATCATCTAGGCCGCTTATGCCGCAATACAACTACGTGGCTCTCGACGCGCGGGGACAGGAAGCGACTGGATTGCTTGAAGCCGCTTCCACGAACGAAGCAATTGGCCAGTTGCGCCAGGCGGGCTTTTTTCCGACGAGCGTCTACGAAGAGGCCAAAAGCAGTCCTAACGGGAAGGTCTCCCGACGCGCCGCAAAGATGGCTCGCATCACGCGACCACGTGCGAGAACCAGCATTGTTCTTTTTCAAGGCAAAAAGGTTAAGCCGAAGGTTTTGATGATCTTCACGCGTCAACTTGCGACCTTGATCGATTCCGGATTGCCATTGCTGCGAAGCTTAAATGTTCTGGCGAAACAGGAGCGCGACGCTGTCTTAAAAAGAACGATCGACAAACTCGCCGACGGGGTGCAAGGCGGCAATACATTTTCCGACGCACTTTCCCTGCATCCGCTGATCTTCAACGATCTTTACGTCAACATGGTGAAAGCGGGCGAGCTCGGCGGTGTGCTTGAGGTTGTGCTGAACCGGCTTGCGGAATTTCAGGAGAAAGCCGCGAAAATCAAAGGCAAGGTCAAAAGCGCGATGATATATCCGGCCATCGTGATGAGCATGGCCGTGGCGATCATGGGCTTCCTGCTCGTTTTTATTGTGCCGAAGTTCGAAGCGATCTTTCACGATATGCTCGGCGACAAACCGCTGCCGGCGATCACAACCTTCGTGATCAACGTGAGCAAGTTCGTGCAAAATGATTGGCTCGTTTTGATCGGCGGGATTGTGGCCGCGAGCGCCGCTTACAAATTCCTCGGGCGCACCCGCGGCGGAAAATTCATGATCGATCGTTTTAAGCTACGCGTGCCGCTCTTTGGCGATCTGATCCGAAAGACGGCGATCTCGCGTTTCTCACGCACGCTTGGCACGCTGGTGACAAGTGGTGTTCCGATCTTACAGGCATTAAATATTACGCGCGACACCGCCGGCAACGCGGTCATCGCCAAAGCGATCTCCCAAGTGCACGACAGCGTGAAGGAAGGTGAGTCGATCGTGCAACCGCTGGAAGCGAGCCGCGCTTTCCCGCCCATGGTCATCAGCATGATCGATGTCGGTGAAGAAACCGGTCAATTGCCCGAGATGCTTCTGAAGATCGCAAACGTGTATGATGATGAAGTCGACAACGCTGTGGCGGGCATAACCGCGGCGCTCGAGCCGATCATGATCGTTTTTCTCGCCGTCATTGTCGGCACAATTGTGCTCGCATTGTTCACGCCCCTTATCAGCATCATCCAAGGCTTGCAGCAGCAAAGCTGACGCGTGCAGCGCGAGAGCCCATTGTCGATTCCTCAGGAGTTTGATAAAAACGCCTCTACAACTTCGGCGCAAGATCGAGCATGTAGAGGCGGCCGTGCCGGCTGCAAAATTCTCCGAAGCGCAGGCGACACGCCTGCCACTACAACCGCGTTCAGCCTCGTCGAGTTGCTCGTCGTCATATCCATTATCATCGTGCTAGCCGGA
>QHON01000026.1 GCA_003218815.1 Verrucomicrobiota bacterium | reverse complement strand
TTGCCGAGGATATGCAGCACAACGGCGGCTTGATCACACGCCAGGATTTGCGCGATTACACGCCGAAAGAGCGCGTGCCGCTCCGCGGAAGTTATCGGGGATTCGGGATCATTTCGATGCCGCCTCCTTCCTCCGGCGGCGCGGTCTTGATCGAGATGCTCAATATTCTCGAAGGCTTCGATCTGCAGAAGCTCCAACCCTTTTCATCCGAGTATTACCACCTCCTCGTTGAGACCATGCGACGCGGTTATGCGGATCGCGCGGAGTATATGGGCGATACTGATTTTAGCTCGATTCCGATCGAGGGGTTGATCGAGAAAGCGTACGCCGAGCGACAACGGAGCACGATCAATCCTGAGCGCGCCTCGTTGAGCAGCGAAATCGGTGCAGGCAAACCGACCGGCTACGAATCAACACAGACGACGCACTTCACGATTGTGGATGCGGCGGGAAACGCGGTTTCGAACACCTACACTTTGAACACCAGTTTTGGTTCCGGCGTTGTCGCGAAAGGCACCGGCGTGTTGCTCAACAACGAGATGGACGACTTCACGAGCAAACCAGGCCAGCCAAATAGTTATGGCGCGATCCAGAGTGAGCGAAACGCAATCGCACCGCGGAAACGTCCGCTCTCATCCATGACGCCCACGTTCGTCCTGCGACCGGACGGCAGTCTCTACTTCGCGATCGGCGCGCGAGGCGGTACGACCATCACTAACACGGTGTTGCTGATCATCAGCAATGTCATCGATCACGGGATGAACCTGCAGGAGGCAATTGATTCGCCGCGGATTCATCATCAATGGCTCCCGGACGAAATTCGCGATGAACCGCTGGGGCTATCGGCCGACACGCGCCGAGCGCTCGAAGCCCACGGCCATAAGTTCGCGACCAAGCCCTCCTACATGGGCGACGCGCAAGGCATCATGATCGAAGACAAAACGAGCATCCGTCTCGGCGCGAGCGACGCGCGGGACGACGGCGCAGCGGTTGGCTACTGAGAAGTAGCTGCGACTCCACTTGAATGCGAGCCAGCCGAATCGCTCGATTAGGAATCTCGTCGAGCTTGGAATCACGAGACGCTTCCATTCGGTAGCGTGAAAATCAGATTCACTTGATTAGCGGCGTCGCGATGCGCGAGCCTCCGCTGGCGCGCAATCAATGAGACTAATTGCTGAATTTAGTTGGGACTACTGACAGGCAGACCGCGAGCATGCGGCTGCGAGCAGCGTGCGGTGATAAGAAGCTTGAAGCCATCGACAGATCGTTATTCAACTACCACAATTTTAACGTCTCCCTGTTTTCGCAGGACGTCGATTCGCACATCTTCCTTGTTTCTGGTGATCGAAAGGTCGACGCACGCCTCTCCTATGCGAAGGTTTCGGATCGTTACTTGCTCGAGAAATTCTGGCAGAACAGGCCCTGAGAACATTAACTTCCGTTCGAAACCCAGCACGCGGAGACCAAGGCAAGCTTGAAGCAGGAGGAACGCTGCGCCCGCCGCCCACGCTTGCGGAGCGCACGCGACGGGATATAACGTAGGGCCCTCGCCAGCACGTCGCGCAAAGCCGCAGAAAAGTTCGGGGAGCCGATGAAGCTCAAAGAAAAGGCTTGCATCGAACAGGGCTGTTACCACTTTCGCTGCTTCGTTCTTCAGGCCGGACCGGGCGAGTCCCGCGCCGATCAGGGCGTTGTCGTGAGGCCAGACCGATCCATTATGGTAAGACATCGGGTTATAACGCGCTTCCTGTGCGGCCACAGTGCGAATACCCCATCCGGAAAACGACGCTTCGTTAGTAAGTGTCGCCGCTACGCAGCGCGCGCGCTCGTCAGTCGCAATTCCAGCGAAAAGGCAGTGACCTGCGTTGGAGGTACGCACGCGGCAAGGCTGCTCTCGTCAAAACGCTGACGTAGTTTCTCGGCTTGGCTCACGAGCTCCTGCGCCATCGCGTTATCCCCGAGACCTCGGGCCAGTTCCGCTGCTGCAAGCTTCGCGGCATAGACGTAGCCTTGCACCTCGCACAAAGCGATCGGGCCTTCGGCAGGTTGGCCGTCGGCATCAAAGATCGCGTCATGGGAATCCTTCCAACCTTGGTGGACTAGCCCATGGTGCGAGCGACGTGCATACTCCACGAATCCATCCCGGTCCCGATCGCCGTAGCGGTCGATCCAGGTGAGGGCCCGCGCAACATTGGGCCAAATCGAGCGAGCGAACGCGCGGTCGCCGGTACGTTCATAATAAGCGCCGGCCAGCATGACGAATAATGGCGTCGCGTCGATTGAACCGTAGTAAAGACCGAAAGGAACCTCACCCAGAGCAGCCATTTCACCCTGTCGCGTTTCATGAAGTATTTTCCCAGGTTCGGCATCCTGCTCCGCGTTCTCGATGTGCGCCTGCTTCGCGGCGAGGTAAGACAACACGCCACGCGCAAGGGCTGGGTTGAACCACAAACACTCTAGTGCTGTGATGATGCCATCACGTCCGAAGGCGGTACTGAACCAGGGAACGCCCGCATACGGGTATAGGCCGCAGGCTGTCTTTGTTCGAAGCATATGAAGGTCAGCGATGGATCGATTCAGCCAGTCGTTGAACTGCTCGTTCGAAGTGAAGAACTCGGGTTCCTCGACTCGTGCTCGCTTAAAAGCGTCGACTGCGCATTTGGCGGCCTTGTCATATGACAGTGCGATTTTCGGTCTGGCGCCTCCGGCTGCGCTGTGGTGTGCGCCGCGGGCGCCGCCATCTGGCTCGCAGGCAATGGCACAATAATAATTTGCCTCATCCCCAGAATTGAGTGCGATCTGAAAATTGGCCTCCGACTCGGTGAGACGAGTCGCTGGCGGATCAAAGGCGATGCGCGTGCGGCGAATGCACTCATCCAATCCTTCGTACCCGAGAATCACTGTGTCGGGCGTTATCTCCGTAGCTAGTCGGCGCCCCCGCCGTTCGCGATCCATACCTCGCACTTCGAAGATGTCAGCAAAGTTGGCGTCAAACTCGATAACGAAGTCGAGCTCCACAGGTAACATCCCATAATTGTGGATCCGAATCCGCTCGTGCAATGTCGCCTCCCACAAAACCTTGGAGCGGAAGATGTGCACTGTCCCGTGTGGAATAACTACCGCATCAGCCAGCAAGAAATCTGGATTCATGAGATCCACGGCGAGGATCGCGTTGTCGTCTTTTATTGAAGAGCTCAGCAACAGGGGCCGGTGCTTTCCCACCCGCAGCGTAAATCGGGAGAGGAATCGAGTGTCTTGATGGTAAACGCCAAGCCGACCGTTTCCAAATCTCTCAATGTCCCCGAATCGGTCGAAGACGGCGAACGTCTCTCCGTGTTTCAATACGCGGACACGATCGTCCACGCGAGAAGAGGTCGAGAGGACATAAAAATCCTCGCTGACGGAGATCACTTCTTCGATCACGGTATTTGTGACTGTTCCTTGAGAACGTCCTCGGAGTTCCGGCAGATTACGCGCTCGTACACCTCCAAGTAGTTGTTTGCCATGCGAGTCGCCGTGAAGCGTTTCTCAAACACTTCGCGACAATATGCTCGACTGAGCTCAGGAACCCGCCGAACTGCCTCCGTCGCATCTTGCAGCCCTTTAACGATGAAACCCGTTCGGCCTTCTTCTATCACTTCCGAAACCGCTCCGCCGTCGTACGCGATCACCGGTGTTCCGCACGCCATCGCTTCGATCATGACGAGCCCGAATGGCTCCGGCCAGTCAATGGGGAAAAGCAATGCGTAGGCATTTCCTAGGAACTCGTCCTTTTCTTCGTCGCTGATTTCCCCGACGCACTCCGCTACGGCCGAATCGCGTAGCAGGGGCTCGATTTCTCGTTCGAAATAATCCTTGTCAACGGGATCGACCTTGGCAGCAACTTTCAGAGGTATCCCCGTTCGCTTGGCGATTTCGATTGCCCGGTCTACCCGCTTTTCGGGCGAGATTCGTCCGAGAAAGGCAAGATAGCTTCCTGGCTTTGACCGGAATTGGAACAGGTCTTCTGGCAATCCATGATAAATCGTCGCCTGCCAGTTCGCCCAAGGCAGAGGTTCCCGTTGGGCATTTGAAATCGAAAGAACTGGCATATCTCGAAACTGTTCATACAGAGGGACCAAGTCGGGAAGATCTAGCCGGCCGTGCAAGGTTGTAACCTGCGGAACCGATGTCCGCCGAGAGAGTGGAAAGTGCAGGTAGTCGATATGGAAATGAACCACATCGAATTCGCGAGCGCGCTGAAATACCTGCTCCAACAGCACGATGTGGCGCGCGATCCAATCCTTGCAACGATCATTCAGGCGAAGCGACTGGCCACACGCGGCCACAAGCCGGGCTCGCGTCACCGAATCACCACTTGCAAACAGGGTCACGTCGTGCCCTTGGCGAACCAATTCCTCAGTAAGATAAGAAACGATCCGTTCGGTACCTCCATAATGCTTCGGGGGCACACTCTCCGAGAGCGGCGCTACCTGTGCGATTCGCATATCGTTCCCTTGCTCCCTGCTGCTATACGCGGGTCCCTCCGCGCCGCCAAAGCGGAATGCGCCTTCATTTCGAAAAGCGGCGTTCGGACGACAGTGATTAACTCCATGATTTACTCCTTTCTTGGCTTGCCCCTTGTCAGCCGTTCGCAGGTGATATTTGCATGGCTCAAGACGTTACAATTTCCGCTCTAATGTTTCGGATGCAGGCTGAGCTTTGGTTCCCGGAAATTGGCGCCAGAAATTTGAGGGCGCGTTAAATGCGACCGCACTCCGAGTGGGTCACTTCCGCGGGGGATCACACTTTCACGAATCCTTTCCATTTTAGATTTCGAATTGTTGATTTTGCATTTAACATCGAGTGAAACTCCGACGTCATCGATGGAACAAGAAACACTTCACGATGGGAGAATTGTGCGCAGTGAAGATCCGCTCAATCTCGAGATGCCGTTCTCGAGTCTGGATCAGTTCATCACGCCAACAAAATCATTTTATGTTCGAACGCATTTCCCGATTCCGGCGATCGACAAAGATGAGTGGTGGTTGCATGTGGAAGGCGAAGTGGAAAAACCATTCGAGATAAATTACGAGGAATTGCTCAAATTAGAGTCGGTGACGATTCCGGTGACCCTGGAATGCGCGGGAAATAATCGCAATTTTCTCGAACCGAAAGTAAAGGGTGTGCAATGGGGACTCGGCGCCGTGGGCACGGCGGAATGGACCGGGGTTCCGTTGGCAATCCTGCTCGATCGCGCTGAAGTAAAGCCCGAAGCGCGCGAAGTAATTTTGGAAGGCGCGGATGAAGGAGTGCTTGAAGAACCGAAGAGGCCTCCCGGCATTGTGAAATTTGCGCGGAGTATTCCGCTGCTCAAAGCGCGCACGGACGTTCTGCTCGCCTACCAAATGAATGGCAACGATCTTCCGCCGGAACACGGTTTTCCGCTGCGCGCGATTGTGCCCGGGTGGTATGCAATGGCGTCGATCAAGTGGTTGCAGGGCGTCATCGTCACGGATCGACCGTTTACGGGGTATTATCAGACGATGGATTACGCGTTTTGGAAAAGGCGAGAGGAGATCGCTGAACTCGTTCCTCTCACCGATATGCAAGTCAAGGCGGAAATTGCGCAGCCGGTTGAAGGCGAAACCGTGCCTTCCGATTCCAATGTGCGCGTTCACGGAGCCGCGTGGACGAGCGACGGCGAGATTACGAAGGTCGAGGTCAGCACGAACGGCGGAGCGAGTTGGAACGAAGCCAGCTTGATCGGTAAGGCAGTATCGAACGCATGGCGTCTCTGGGACTTCGAATGGCACACACCGTCGAAACCAGGTAAGCAAACCCTCATTGCGAGCGCAACCGATTCACACGGGCGCAGTCAACCGGTCGAACGCGATCCCGATCGCGGTACTTATATGATTAATCAACTGCTGCCGATTACCGTTGAAGTGCGCTGAAAATTTTGTCCGCTGATGGCAACTCAAGCAGAAAAGGGAACAATCTTTCGCGCGCTGCATCAGCGCGATCGTGCGTTCATCATTCCCAATCCGTGGGACGTCGGCACCGCGCGGTTGCTGCAATCGCTCGGCTTCGAGGCGCTGGCAACGACGAGCGCCGGATTTGCGTTTTCGATCGGAAAGCCGGATGGCGCGGTCGATCGCGAAACGATGCTTGGTCATGCCGCGGCTGTCGTTGCAGCAACCGATCTCCCCGTGAGCGCGGACCTTGAAAATGGCTACGGAGATGAGCCGCCCCACGTTGCTGAAACAGTTCGGCTGGCGGCTAACGTCGGACTTGCGGGTTGCTCGATCGAAGATGTCGGTACGCGCCGCGAGCAAGCACCGTACGAACTGTCGCTCGCAGCCGAGCGCATTCGCGCTGCGGCGGAGGTCGCACATTCCCTGTCATTCCCGTTTATGCTGACAGCACGCGCTGAAAACTACTTGATCGGACGCCCGGATATTCGCGACACGATTGCGCGTCTGCAGGCATATCAGAACGCTGGCGCCGACGTACTGTTTGCGCCGGGCCTGACCAGCAGGCAGGACATCATCACAGTGGTCCGCTCGGTAAATCGGCCAGTAAACGTCATTATGGGATTACAAGGTGTGCAACTGAATCTGGCTGAATTGTCGGAGATCGGAGTAAAACGCGTCAGCGTCGGCAGCGCGCTGTCACGGGTTGCGTTGGGCGCGTTCCTCCGCGGCGCCCGCGAAATGCAGGCGGACGGGACCTTTACCTTTGCAGAAGATGCGGTGAAGTATGCGGACCTCAATGCGATGTTCGCGTAATGGCATGAGCGGCATCAATCATCAGTGGAAGCGTTGATGCCGATCTTGTTGAAGTCGCGCGCGACTTCGCGTTAAATCTCTCCGATGTCGCTCGTCTTTAAGACCATCCAAACTGAAGGCATCGCCGAGCTTTCTTATCTTTTGGGCGACGATGACGCAGGCGTAGCGGCCGTTTTTGATCCTCGACCTGATGTTGATGTTTACGTCGACATGGCACGCGAGGCGAAAGTGGCCGTCACCCACATTTTTGAAACGCATATTCATGCCGATTTAGTGAGCGGTTCGCGCGAGCTGTGCGCGCGATTGGAATCAGCGGAGATTTTTGTCAGCCACGAAGGTGGCGCGTCCTACGGATTCGAACACGAGACAGTAAGAGACGGTGATCGATTCACCTTCGGCGAGGTCATGGTGACCGCGCGACACACCCCTGGGCACACACCGGAACATCTGTCGTACCTTCTAGCCGAGGCCGATCATCCCGAAACACCTTGGGGCATATTGACGGGCGATTCGTTGTTTGTCTCATCGGCTGGCCGGCCGGACTTGCTAGGTGCGGACCACACCAAAGATCTCGCGGAAAAACAGTTTCACACCTTGCGCGATTTTTATCTCAAGTTGCCCGATCACGTCATGATTTATCCGAACCACGGCGCTGGTTCGCCGTGTGGCGCTGACATCGGGGACCGTTTGAGCAGTACGATCGGTTACGAGCGAAAATTCAATAAGTTCCTGCAGTTCGATGATATAACGAGTTTTACCAATTACGCACTGACCAGCGCACCGCCGGTGCCGAAGTACTATCCGGTGATGAAAAAAGTAAACGCGAACGG
>QHON01000036.1 GCA_003218815.1 Verrucomicrobiota bacterium | reverse complement strand
GTGATCCTTAAGAACCTCGACGGCAACGATCGGTTGATGGCATTCCGTTATCACGATCTCATTTTGCTCAAAAATTATAGCGGGCAGAATGTGTCGGTGCGCGGGCGACCGCTGGTTCGCGGCGGGTTCTGCCGGATTTATCCTGGGCAGCGCATTCTCGTTGGTAATCAGGTGCTCAGTTATCAGGAGCTGGCGCAGTATTTCAACGCCAAGAAGAATGTTTCGCTTCCGCAGATTCTCATCCGGGTAAACAAGGACTCGGATGAAGTCGAGCTGGAGCGTTCGCGTACGCGCGACAGCTCACTCCGGATTACTTTCGGATTAAAGGTGCGCGTCAAAGCGTTGCGCGACGTGGATGCTGAGCTGAACGGGATAAAATTGAAAGCCGGCACGCAGGTCGAAGCGACGCTGGAAGACAAGATCATTTTCCACAACGACAGTGAGATGGATTTGATCGATCTGCGCCGACGGGCTCGTGCTTTGGGTGGCCGATTTCAACTGAAAGCTTCGAAATCCGAATATTTGGTGTCGAACGATCCCAGCCGCCTGGAAGCCGGCGATATTCTGCTTTCACCGGGCACCAGCGGCGACGTGCTGCTGAAGATTTTTTGCGATTACGACCAGCGGGTCGGCCTGTTGGAGGTCATCGAAGCCGATCGCCCGATCATAGTGGGCGACACTCCCGTGCGCACAACCGCGCCGCTCAAAGACGGCGACACGATCCGGATCGACATCGGACAATTTCTTCGTTGCAATTTTTCAGAACGAATCATCGAAGAAGAGCGTAATATCATTCGAACTCTCGAGGTAAGCGAAGTCACGCATCGCTTCAGCAAAGACGAAATTGGGCTCGAAGGGAACTCTTTCAGCGTCACTCGGGGCGAGCTCGTTTGCGTGATGGGCGCGAGCGGTTCGGGAAAGAGCACGCTCCTAAAAGTGCTGGCCGGGCAACTTCAGCCAACTAGCGGCGAGGTCATCCTCAACGGACAATCGCTTTATCCGAACCTCGACGTTCTCAAGCGCTACATCAGTTACATGCCACAGCAAGACGCGTTCGACGAACATCTCACGATCGGCGAAAACCTCCAGTTTGCAGCGGCGATTCGTTCACCGCACCTCTCGCGCCGGGATCGCACGCGGCGGCTGGACGCCAAACTGATCGAGCTCGGTTTGGGCGAACGCCGGGACGCCGTCGTGGGCAGCGCGGACAAGAAGACATTGAGCGGCGGCGAGCGCAAACGCCTTAATATCGGTCTCGATATGATCGGCATGTCGGACGTTTATCTTTTCGATGAACCGACGTCCGGCCTCTCCTCGAAAGACTCTGAACACGTGATCGAGATCATTCGCGGCATGGCACACAACAAGATCATCATTGTCACTATTCATCAGCCGAGCTCGAAACTCTTCCAGATGTTTCACAAAGCGATCCTGCTCGACAAGGGCGGACGGCTCGTCTTCTTCGGCACGCCTTCCGATATGCTTCGCTACTTTGCCGAAGCGGAACACCAACATCAGTTCGGCGCCGAACTGGGCGCGTGTCCATCATGCGGAACAACCCGTCCCGAGTTTATTTTTGACGTGCTCGAGACACCGCTGCGCGATATCAGCGGCGACATTATTTACGAAGAAAATAGTCGCGGACAGCTCGTCGCGGCCCGCCGTTATTCGCCGGAATTCTGGCGCGACAAATACGAAGCGTTTCGATTAATCCAGGACGTCAAACAAGTTTCCTTGCGTAAAGAACCGGTGGCGCTGCTGCCTGCCGCCCCCGCCCAGAAGAAGAGGCTGCCGTTTCGCTGGCACGATGAATGGACGCAATTTCGGACGCTTCTGCGCCGTTCCTTCCTAAGCAAACTGCGCAATCGCGCCAACCTCGTCATCACAATCGGGGTTTCGCCTGTACTGGCGTTGCTTATCGCAACCATTCTGCGCTACTCGGACAGCGGGAAATACGATTTCGCGTCCGCTTATCACATTCCGACGTTTTTGTTTCTCAGCCTTATCGTCGCGATGTTCCTCGGCTTGACCAACAGTGCCGACGATATCATCCGCGATCGGCCGGTGCTGCAGCGCGAGCGCAATCTCAATGTTCGCCTCTCTTATTATGTGATCTCGAAAACGCTCACGCTCGGGATTTTTGCGCTGATCCAATGCATTCTTTTCGTTCTGATCGGCAATTACGCCCTCCAAATCCGCGGGATGTTTTGGATCGATCTCGGAATCATGCTCATGACCGCCATGGGCGGTGTGTCGCTTGGACTGCTTATTTCATCGCTCGTCGCCGATCCGAAGACCGCGGCCAACATCGTCCCACTCGTCCTAATTCCGCAGATCATCATGGGCGGTGCTCTCATCAAATATGAGGACATGAACCGGAACCTCGCGCTTGTTTACGCGCTCACGCACTGGTTTTCAGAACATCCCAACATTGAACAAGAAAAGAAAATGGGCAGCAAGCTGGAGGTGCCATTTGTCTGTCAGTTCATCGCCATGCGTTGGTCGTATGAAGAAATGATTGTCGCGCAAGCCAAGCTCAATCCGCTCACGCGGCGGCAGGATCTGACGCAGCGTGAGATCGATCGGATTGTCGCGAAACATCGACAAGATCCTGGTGAAAGTAAGCGGCTGGAGGAGCTGAAGGAAACGCTCGCTCTGCTTTCTGGCCTCGAGGCAAATTCCGTCGGCGACCTCGATCATTACCTTGGCTTGATCGATCAAATTCTGGATGGAAAGCGGCCGTTCGACCGTGCCCTTTTCAAGAACGCGGCCGGCCCGATTACAGCCGAGCAAATTTATGTGAACCAAAAGGTTTCCGATCTGATTTCGAACGCCGAGATGGAACAAAGCGATTATCGCCGGGGTGACCGGCCGAACGTCTTCTTCGGCGCACAAAAACGTCATTTTGGGATCAAGATCAGTGTCTTCGTCTTCAACACGGTCGTTTTGATTGGATCGACACTTGGATTGCTCGCCCTCCTCCATTGGATTCTGCGAAGACAACTGGAAGTGCGAAAAGGCTAAGCGGCCACCGATTGACGTGCGTTCGTGTTTGTCATTCCGAGCGGAGTCGAGCAATCTCTCATGAAAGGAGAAGCGCATACTTCAAGTTGGACGTGTGATTAGCAAGAATAGACGCGAGCTAATGTCCGCGGTACCTATTGTAATCGGTGGGATAAGCACGAAGAGTGAGCGTAAATGGAGAGCGAACACTGAATGAGTAGAAGAAAGGACAAAGCCGCCCTGCTTATCGTCGCCGCCAGCGAGACCGATCCAGACATGCTTTACGCGACCAAGTTTTTCGCGCCCGATCCGTTCATTTTTCTCCAGAAGAATGGCAAGCGCACACTTATCTTGAGCGATTTGGAAATCGATCGCGGGCGCAAGCAAGCCAAAGCGGACGAATTCGTCATGTTCAGCCAGCTGGAGCGTGAAGTGCAGGGGAAATCGAAGAAGGCGCCACCTTACGAAAAAGTTCTTGCACATTTTCTCCGAAAACGGGGCATAAGATCGGCAATCGTTCCGTCGAATTTTGCGCTCGGTTATGCGCAGGAACTCATGGCGAATAAGATCCGCGTTCGGGCGACAAATGGACTTTTCTGGCCCGAACGCGAAGCGAAATCGGAGAAGGAAATTGAAATGATCGGTCGCGCGTTGCGGATTACGGAAACAGGACTGAAACGCGCGATTGAAGTTTTGAAAGCGTCGAAACCTGGAGCCGGAAAACGATTACGCTGGAGCGGCAAAACGTTGACCTCGGAAATGCTGCGTGCAGAAATTGACTCCGCCATCTTGCGCGCAGGTGGAATTCCGACCGGCACGATCGTCGCGGGCGGCGACCAGGCCTGCGATCCGCATGAGCGCGGCTTCGGTCCGCTTTACGCGAACTCGTTGATTGTCCTGGATGTTTTCCCGCGCGACGCGAAGACCGGATATTTCGGTGACATGACGCGGACCGTTCTCCGCGGGCGCGCGAGCGATGCGCAGCGAAAGCTTTGGGAAACAGTAAAAGCCGGGCAAACGCTCGCTTTGAAAAAGATCAAAGCGGGAGTGGATGGAATGGCAATTCACAAGGCAATTCAGAAGTTCTTCGCCGAGCGTGGCTTTCCAACGGAGGTTCGCAAGGGCCGGCGCGTTGGATTCTTTCACGGGACCGGTCACGGCCTAGGGCTCGACATCCACGAGCATCCGCGTTTGCAAAAAGTTACGCTGAAAGCTCGACAAGTCCTGACTGTCGAGCCGGGACTGTATTATCCCGGGCTCGGCGGAGCACGTCAGGAAGACGTCGTGATCGTGACGAAAACCGGCTGCAAAATCCTGTCGCGATTTCCGAAACGGTTGGAGATTTAGGTGGATCGAGCAGTCCCTTGCTCGATGTTAAAACCACGCGGCGAAGCCGCATTTGTTTAGCATCGCCTGCGGGGCGACCGATCCACCAAATGAACGAAGCACACGGTCGTGCGTCTAATTTTCCAGCGGCGAAGTGACAATCGGTTTTGGCGAGCTAAATTAAGATCGACATGTTTTATCCTTACGGATTCGGTTTTGGATCTCATTGGTTGCTTTACATCGGCGTCCCATTGGTCATTGGGCTTTGGGCGCAGATTCGCGTGAGCAGCGCGTTCAGCCGCTGGGGCAAGGTGCGGGCCACTTCCAACATTACCGGAGCGGAATGTGCACGCGAGATCTTGGAGGCGGCACAGATCCACGATGTCGATGTTGTCGAGACAAACGATTTTCTCGGCGACCATTACGATCCGACGAGCAAGAAACTTTGTCTTTCGAGCAACGTTTTCAGTACGCCGTCGGTCGCTGCGCTCGGCATTGCCGCGCATGAGACTGGGCACGCCATTCAACACGCAAAAGCTTACGCACCGCTCAAAGCACGTATGGCGATTGTGCCCGTGACGATGGTTGCATCGCAAATGCTACCGTTTGTGATTATCGGCGGGTTGTTTTTTCATCTCACCGGTCTGATCACACTCGGTATTTATTGTTATTTGATTCTGCTTGTCTTCCAGCTAATCACCCTGCCGGTGGAATTCGACGCTTCGCGCCGCGCGAAGATCATTTTGCAACAGATGGGAATCGTGCAGCCGGGCCGCGAACTGGCGGGCGTGAACAAGGTGTTGAATGCAGCTGCCCTCACTTACATCGCAGCTTTCATCGCCGCACTCGGCAACTTACTCTGGTTAATGTCGATCCGCGATCGGCGGTAATTGACTGCACGGTTGAAGAAGATGAATCCAGCCCTCGCGCTACCCGCTCGCCGGATTTCGGATTTGTTATCGTCCGGTCTTAGTGCTCGTGCTAAATCTAAGCGCGACCCGATGGAGAAACCAAAAACGGATGAAGATCAGCAGTTGGTCGCGCGCACGCAATCGGGAGATGCGAGTGCGTTCGATCAACTCGTGGTCAAGTACACGCCGCGTCTTTACGGTCTGGTCTACAACATGACCTCGAACCACGAGGACACCAACGACCTGTTGCAAGACATTTTTTCCAAAGCTTACAAGGCGATTCGCGGATTCCGTGGCAAATCGTCGTTTTACACTTGGATCCACTCGATCGCAGTCAACATGACACTGAATTTTCTCAAAAAACGCGGCCGCCGTTTTCATCTCAGCTTGGACGATGTCGATGCCAGCATTCAAAACGACAAAGAGTTTCTCGAACTGACGGCGACGAGCAGTCCGGTGCGGGAAGCAGACCTTTCTGAACTGCAGCGAAGATTGAACGAGGCCATGATGAAATTGTCTGATGAACACAGAGCTGTGGTCACCATGTTCCATATCCAAGGAATGCCCCACGCGGAGATCAGTAAGATCTTGCGTGTTTCGGAGGGAACGGTACGTTCGAGGCTCTTCTACGCGAATCGGCAACTGCAAAATTATCTAGACGAATTCAGAAAAAACCCCGTTGGTTAACCCGCGCTGAAATGGACGAATTTAACGAAAACGAGATCGCCAAGCTTCTTCGACTGAAACGGCACGAGCAACCCCCGCCGGGCTATTTCGAAAATTTCCTGCACGAGTTCCATCGCCGGCAGCGTGATGAATTGCTCTGTGAACCGCTCTGGCGGATTCTTCTGGAGCGCGCTCAGGACTTCATGTTGCGGTTGAATGTTCGTTCGCTCACCTCCTACCCAGCGGCCATCACCGCGGTGTTGGTCTGCGCGGCGGTTATTTCGTTGAAGATTTATCAGGAACCGGGGACTGCCAATGTCGCCGCTCTCCAGAGCCAGCCGGCGTTATCTACAGCAGTGAATGCAGAAGGAGAATGGACGCTCGCATCCCCAGTGGCCACGCGGATCTTCAGGACGCAGCCGCTTCGTAATTTGAATGAAAGCGCCCACACTCACCGGGCCGCCACCCCGCCGCGCTACGTGCTCGATAGCGTCCCTGTGAGTTATGAGCCAACTTTCAGATTTTAGTCGCGCGCCGGAAGTTCCCTTCCGCTTTCGTTTCGTGTTGATCCGCAGACTCCCGGTCGCGCTAAGTCTTTTTGCGGCGATTTCTCTCGTTGATGCTCAAGAAGAGTCCGCCACGGCAGTCAGCCGCCAGGTGAAGGAGGTCTTTGAGCACGCCGCCAAAGCTGTGGTCAAGATTCACGGTGTTGACGAGCACTGCGAAATTTCGGGAACCGGATTTTTTATCGATCCTACGGGAACCCTTTACACCGCGTATACGGTCGGAGGTGAAGCGGGAAATTTCAGTATTGAGTTTAATGGCAAACAATATCCCGCGCGCCAGGTGTTGGCCGATATCCGCAGCGGCATGGCCATATTAAAGACAGATGTCGCAACGCCCGCGCTCCCGATTGGGAAGTCCGAGGAGCTGGGAGTGGCAACCCCCGTCGTAACGATTGGTTATCCATTGGATTTGCCGGAAACACCGAATTTTGGAATGGTCGCAGGATTTGATCGGAAATACCTCGGTCGTTATTTTTCAACCACGCACTTGCGAGTCAATCTTCCCACACAACGGGGAGAGGCTGGCGCGCCGCTCTTGAACATGAAAGGCGAGGTCGTCGGTATCCTGGTTAGCAGCCTCGAAAACAACTCTTCGTGTTATGCGGTGCCAATCGAAGCGGCCGAGAAAATCCGCGGCGACTTTGTCCGTTTCGGCGAAGCCAGGCATGGTTGGATCGGGATTAATGTTTCCGAGGCAGCCGCGCCGACGGAAGGTTCTCGTGCGCGAATGACGCAGATCATGGACGGCACGCCAGCGGCCAGTTCCGGGATCAAGGCCGGCGACATTCTCTTGCAAGTGGGGCGGAAAAAGGTCCACGAGCCGGAAGACGTGCTAGATGCGTCGTTCTTCATCACGGCTGGAGATACCGTTCCGATCACAGTGATCCGGGGCAACGAGAAGCTGACGTTTAACGTGCAAGCTGAGACTCATCCGGCCAGCCAGCATCCGCCACTAATTGCTGCGCCGACGATGAATCAGGCGATTCCACTCAAGCTCGATTCTGAGGCGCAGCGCACGCCTTGAGGTTCAGTAACGCGGTCATCGCGCCAGCATTTTCCGAAATTCTGCCTCGGTGAGAATTCGAATACCGAAGTGTTTCGCTTTCGCGAGCTTGCTGCCAGGCTCCGCGCCCGCTAGAACATAATCAGTTTTCCTGCTGACGCTGCCGCTGACATGACCGCCGAGCGCTTCGATCTTTGCCGTCGCTTCCTCACGCGTCATTGAGGGCAAAGTGCCGGTAAGCACAAAAGCTTTGTCGGCCAGCGGCAGCTTTGCCGCTTTCTTCGCCGAAATTTTTTCGATCTTGGGAGAAATCTGCAACTGTTTCATTCGGCGCAGAAGTTTGGCGCCGGCTTCCGACTCAAAAAACTCAAGAACGCTTTTCGCGACTACCGGTCCGACCTCGGTCACGATACCGGCTCCCTTTTCACTTTTGCTTTTTGACTTCTCAGCAAAACCCGCCTCGATCAAACGATTTGCGATTTGCTGGCGATTCTGATCGCTCCTTTCGTGATAGGTCAGAACGTCCCGTAGCAATTGTGAGCCCGCGATATCTTCGATCGTTTCATGGAAACGCGCCAACTGCGTAGCCGTCGTTTTCCCGACATCAGGAATTGCGAGGGCGAAAAGCCAGCGCGAAAGCGGCAAAGTTTTCGCACGCTCGATCGCACGAATTGCTTTGGTTGCGTTCTTCTGGCCGAAAACTCGCGGCGCCTCCTCTGTGCCAAGGTTCAAGGTTGCAAGCTGCTCGGTTTTCAACTCAAATAAATCGATCGGCTCGCGTATCAAACCACGCTCGACTAATTTGTCGGCAAGGATTCCGCCGATGCTTTCGATATCAAGGGCGCTGCGTGCCGCAAAAAATTCCACTCGCCGGGTCGTTTGGGCTGGGCACTGAATATTTTCACAGCGCCAGGCGACGAACTGTGGATCGCGCCGCACGGGGCTGCCACAGACAGGGCATTTGCCGTGAACGTGTTTGAAGAAATCGAACGGCTTTGCGTTGCGCAGCCGCTTCGATTTCACCACCTCGATCACTGCTGGGATCACTTCACCGGCCTTCTCGATCACAACTGTGTCGCCGATGCGAATGTCTTTGCGTTTGATTTCGTCTTCATTGTGCAGGGTCGCACGCGAGACCCGACTGCCGCTCACCGTTACCGGCTCAAGCACCGCCACTGGCGTAAGCACACCGGTCCGGCCGACCTGGACCAGAATGTCGATCAAACGCGTCTCTACGCGCTCCGCTTCGTATTTGTATGCGATCGCCCAGCGCGGCGATTTGGCCGTGAACCCAAGCCGTTCCCGTTGCGCGAACGCGTCTACTTTCACGACTGCGCCATCGGTTTGATACGCAAAATCGCCTCGAATTTTGTCCAGCTCGCGGATCGCGTTCAAAATTTCCTCGAACGAATCGGCCAGCCACCAGCGCTCGCTCGTGGGCAAGCCGAATTT
The DNA here is from genome assembly GCA_003218815.1 of Verrucomicrobiota bacterium. Lineage (GTDB taxonomy): Bacteria > Verrucomicrobiota > Verrucomicrobiia > Chthoniobacterales > UBA10450 > Udaeobacter. Next base: position 4,352 of record QHON01000036.1, on the reverse strand, counting down.
TTCAAGAAGCGGAAACAGTTCGGAGTGTTTCTCGAGATCGACATCTTCGACCGCACCCGTGCCGTAAAACAGGATGCCAAGCGGTCGCTTGGCAACGATTGCTGGATCGAGTTGCTTGAGGGATCCCGCCGCTGCATTCCTCGGGTTCGCGAATAGAGGCAAGCCCGCCTTGCTCCGTTCTTCGTTTAATTTCGCGAAGCCGCGCTTATCCATGAAAACTTCACCGCGCACTTCGAAAACGCTCGGTCGTGCGCTGCGCAAGCGCTCAGGAATAGAACGAATGGTCCTAATATTTTGGGTGATATCGTCGCCCACCGCGCCATCTCCGCGCGTGGCTGCATGCCGAAGCCGCCCCTTTTCATAAAGCAATGAAACGGCGACGCCGTCCACTTTCGGCTCGATCACAACCGGGATCCTCTCGTTCGGTAAAAGGCGCGTGATCCGCGCATAAAAACTCGCGACTTCTTTTTCGGAGTACGTGTTATCCAAGCTCAGCATGGGGACTCGATGCCCGATTTGGGCAAAGGCCTCCAGTGGCTTACCACCGACGCGCTGTGTCGGGGAATCGGTTGACACGAACTGCGGAAACTGCGTTTCAAGGTCGAGAAGCTCCTGGTAGAGCCGATCGTATTCGCGATCGCTGATTATGGGCGCAGCTTCCTGGTAGTAACGGCGGTCGTGCTCTTCGATTTTGCGACGCAATTGCGCGGCACGTTTTGCCGCTTGCGTTTCTTCCTCAGTCATGTGGGATGATATAAGTCGGTCGAATCCTCGGCAATGGAGCGCAAAGAGAAAATCTTGGGCGTGGAAGGCGGCGGCACTAAGACTGCCTGGGTTTTGGTCGAGCGAACTGGAGCCGGGGGCGCCGATCCCGGCTCGCAACTGCGCATTCTCGATCAAGGAAGACTGCCTCCCTCAAACGTCCGGTTGGAAACGCCAGATCGACTGAGAGCGATCTTCTGCGAACTTCCGAGGGAGATCGATCGTGCTGGAATCTTTCTTGCCGGCTGTGGGACCGCCGAAGATCGACAATCGCTTTCACGGCTTTGCGCGGAAATCTGGCCAAACGCCAGAATCGTCTCTGGCAGTGATCGCGAGTCCGGCCTCGCAGCTGGCCTTGGACATGGCGACGGAATAGTGGTCAGCGCTGGAAGTGGCTCCTCGGTTACAGGGCGGCGGGGCGACAGAATCGAGAACGCCGGCGGCTGGGGACACATCCTCGGCGACACAGGCGGCGGTTATTTTCTTTCCATTCAGGCGCTGCGCCTCCTCTTGCGTGAATACGATTTGCACCGTGGCGAGATGCAATTCACCGCGAAAGTCTTGCACGCACTTTCGTTGAATAACCTTGATGAAGTCGTTCGGTGGGTCCAGACAGCAGACAAAATGGAGATCGCGATGCTCACGCCGGTTGTTTTTGAAGCCGCAGCCAGCGGCGATGCGCGCGTGACGGAAATTGTAGAAAACGGCGCCCAGGCTCTAAGCGAATACACGGAGGCAGTCGCGTCCAGGCTTCATCTGCTCGCGCCGAAGGTCGTGCTCCTCGGCGGGCTTTTTCATCGCGATTCGATCTACACGCACGCATTTCGGCGCAGACTGAAGAAGAATCTTCCCGATGCTCGTGTGGCAATTGCGGAGCGCACGCCCGAACTTGGCGCGGCGTGGCTGGCGGCAGAGTTGAACGATCACGTCGTTTTCCAATCGAAGCTTCCCGAAAGCGAAATTGACAATCTGGCTGCCGTCCTAACCGAGCAGCGCAATCCGCGCTCGGAGAATCTGGAAGAACTGAGTCCGCGCGCCTTGGTCGAACTCTTTGTGGAGGAGGAAAAATCTGTGCAGGACGCGCTGCGAGGCGCCATTGCCGATCTTGCGCGAGCCATTGAAATCGTTACCGAATCGTTGCGAAATGGCGGCCGCCTCTTTTATGTCGGCGCTGGCAGCAGTGGGCGTATTGGGGTGCTCGATGCGAGCGAAATCCCGCCGACCTTTGGCGCCCCGCCCAATCTAGTGCAGGGAGTGATCGCGGGCGGGGTAACTGCGCTCTATCGAGCCATCGAGGGTGCGGAAGACGAGGAAAGTGGAGGCGCGTTGGCCTTGGATGAGCGCGGCATTAAGAGCAGCGATGTTGTGATTGGTATCACGGCCAGCGGCCGAACGCCTTTTGTCCTCGGCGCGCTTGCGCGGTCGAAGTCGTTAGGCGCCAAGACTATTTTGCTAACCTGCAATCCGTCAGGCTCGCAAAAGTTGACTGTCGATCTTGCAATCAATCTCATGGTTGGACCGGAAGTTCTCACCGGATCGACCAGGTTGAAGGCGGGTACAGCAACGAAGATCGCGCTCAACGTTATCAGCACGGCCGCGATGGTGGCGCTCGGCAAAGTCCGCGGCAACTTGATGATTGATCTGCACGCGTCGAACTCGAAACTGCGTGATCGTGCGATCCGCTTGGTCGCTCAATTGTCGGGATCGGATTACAATTCGGCGCGCCAACAACTTGAAGCGAACGACTGGAATCTGCGTGCCGTTGTGGACAAGATCCACCAATGAAAAATGAAGTATTTTATGCGAGTTCCTGAAGATTGCTCGGAAATCCTAAGTCACGATTTTTGATGTCGATAAGCGCAAGGCTTGCGCGCGGCGCGAAGGAGAAGTGAGATTCAACCGAAAGGAACCTTATGCTCTGGACAATCTTTGTGATCTTGCTCGTGCTTTGGCTGCTTGGATTAGTCAGCTCCTACACCTTGGGAGGATTCATTCACATCCTGCTTGTGATCGCCATTGTCGTGCTGATTATCAATCTGATTCAAGGCCGGCGTCCCTTGTAACGTTACGTCAATGAAGCCGGCTGGCATCGTCGGTATCATTCTTATCGTTGTCGGCATTATCGCCTTCGCTTACGGCGGGTTCACCTACACGACTCGCGAAAAAGTGATCGATGCCGGACCCCTGCAAGTGAGTGCGGACAAAGAGCACCACGTTCCATTTTCCCCAGTGCTCGGCGGGATTTGTCTCGTTGGCGGAATCGTTCTCGTGATAGTCGGCGGCCGAAGGGCCTAATTGCCTAACCGGCACCGGCTTTTAATACGGCAAACGTTTTGTTCCCCTTGCGATCGAGATAGAGTAAGACGCCGCGTCTGGGGTCGGCTTTGTTGAGAGCTTCGCGAAATGATTGTATGTTGGTAACGGGTTTACCATCCACTTCAGTAATGATGTCTTCGCGCTGGATGTCCTGTTGGGCGGCGAGGCTGTTGTCCGCGACATCGGTGACGATGACACCCTGTTGGACACTGAGGTGAAGGCGTTCGGCAACTTCCTTGTTTAACTCTTGGACCTGCAATCCAAATTTGCCGGCATCTTCTTGTTTCGGTTGGCCAGGCTGGATTGGCTCGTTTGAAGCACGTGCGATCTCGTTAGGCAATTCACCCGTCTTTACAGGGACTTTTATCGTCTGGCCCTTGCGCCAAACGGTCAGCTCGACATTTTGGCCGATCTTCTTTTTCAAAATCTCGTGCTGGAGTTGCGAGTCGGTTTCGACCGGTGTTCCATCGACTTGCGTAATCACATCGAAAGGCCGCAAGTTGCTTTTGTAAGCGGGCGCGTCGGCTTCAACTGTGCGCACGACCACGCCCTTGTCGGCGCCTTTGAGCAAATCGCGGATTGCTGAATCGTCGCCGAGCGTCTCGATCCGAATGCCAAGCCAGGGCCGCACGATTTTGTGGCCGGCGATAAGTTCGGCGCCGATCTCCTTCGCCATGTTAACTGGGATGGCGAAACCGAGCCCACGGTTCATCCCGTTGATGAGCGTATTCATGCCGATTACTTTACCGTCGATGTCGCAAAGTGGTCCGCCGCTGTTGCCTGGATTAATCGACGCGTCAGTCTGCAAATAATCCGAGATGGAGTAACCGCCAGTGGCGAGCAATTTGTTCCGGCCCTTGCCGCTCACCACGCCATAGGTGAACGTGTAGTCGAGCTTGAACGGAGCTCCAATGGCGAAGGCAAATTGACCTACGCGTACGCTGTCGCTGTTGCCAAGCTGAACGATCGGTAAATCTTTCGCGTCGATTTTAATTACGGCGATATCGGTCTTCTCATCAGTGCCCACGACCCTGGCCGGAAATTCTCGGCCATCTCTCAATTTCACGTCGATTTTGTCAGCGCCCTCGACCACGTGAAAGTTCGTAAAGACATAACCGTCAGGCCGAACGATGAAACCGGAGCCTTCGCTTTGGATCGGCCGGAATCCGTTCGGGTTACGGCGCTGATTGCTTTCATCAGGCGGTCCTTGGAAGAACAGATCGTCGAATGGCGAACTCTCGCCGCCGTCGTTTTTCTTTGAAATCTCAATAATG